>JBGTKR010000234.1:0-6468 GCA_041744535.1 Pyrinomonadaceae bacterium | reverse complement strand
CTACTTGATGTCTGGTATGCAGGATGTTTCTAATATATTTGTTGACAAAACTAATAAAGGGATAGATGAATATTCATCTATCCCTTTATTAGTTTTGTCAACAAATATATTAGAAACATCCTGCATACCAGACATCAAGTAGAACCCAAGTTTCTCCTCCATCATAGGACTCATAATAATGCCAATAATAAGGAGTGCAAGGATTCGCAGGAAATCCAGGGTCAGGCTCAATTCCACCTCCCGGATCAATGAGTCCCCCTCCGCTAATAGAATGTGGAATACAAGTACAGGTTGGATTATCCCAATAACCCCAATTTAAAACACAACTTTGTTCTTCTGAAACTGGTAAACAAGTTCTATAATTAGTATTTCTCAATTTTTGAAGATCACAATTACTTGGAGTAGTAGCTCTGCCAGTAACATCATTATTATTCTGATAATTGTTACTTATTGCCATTACAGATGAGTTTTGTTGCGGACATGATTCACACTCTCCAAAACCTAGAGGATGTCCTATTTCATGAGACATTGCTTCTAGAACGGCTGCTGGATTTGTAGTGTCTGGTGAAAGATAAGTTATCGCATACATAGTATAACCGTATGTATCGTGTGTAGCTGTATCTGTAACAGCTCGATCATTAGCTGCATAATGTTGTTGATTTAAAACAGTAAACCCTGTTTGAGAAGGCGGTGGTTGAGTCACAAAACTAAAACTAATATTTGCACCACTATCAGATAGACCTTGATTCCAGTTATTAAAAGCTGTTTCAACAGCAGTGCGTCTATCCCCAGTAATAGCTGGATCAATATAAACTGGAATGGCTGATCCAAGTGACCCGCTTTGAAATCCTTTTTTATTTACTGGTGGAGTATTATTTGAATCACAAGTCTGAGCTTTAATAGAAAAAGTTGTCAAACCGAAAAACAACAAACAAAATATGAAAACTATAAAATTGTTTATGAGGTTTTGTTTATTCATTATCAAACTCCCCTCCTAAGTCCAATTTCGTCTTATCACGAAGACTTTTGCGAAACTTATTAAATTTTTCGTTATTATGTTTATCAAACAGCCAATCTCCTTGTCCATAAGAATTAACTCTTGATCCATCTAAAGCAAAAATTTTATTGCCTCTTAGTTCGTAGGCGGTCAGCAAATTATAATTATCTAATGTCCCTTTTTTGATAAACATTAAATATTTCTTCCCCTTCATTGGTGATCCCTGTCCTTCCACGCGGTATCGAATAATTTTACCTGAGGGATATTTAACCCTTCCTCCAAATCGTTCAATGGAAATTACATCAGAATTTTTAACTGATATATTTGAAGATATTCGCAGAATTTTTGAAATCTTCAAATAATACTCAGAATAAACTCCCTTTCTATCATTTGATAAATAAGCCTTTGAATTTTCGATTTTTCCTACTATTACTAAGTCACTCTGTTCAACAGGAAACTCAGAAAGACCTCTTGTCCAGTGAGCACTAGATATTATTTCTCCAACATTAGATGTGGAATCTGGAGAAAGAACACTTGCGTTATCGTATCTCTTTCCTTTTATTTTTCTATTATCACCTTTATTTACACCATTACTATTTGAATCTTCATAATCAGCTATTGGCGTAGCTGAATCATCTAACTCTTTTTCACTTATTATTTCACTTGGAATTTGATTCTTTCTTAGAACTTTCACAGATATTTTATTATCTTGATTTGATTGTGCTAAACCTCTAAACACACTAAAGCCAGCAATTGTAACAACCAAAACAAAGATTAAAGACAGAATAATTTTATTTTTAGAAATCATCTCTTTACTCCTTTTATTAATTATCCTAAATATAAATTCTTTTTTTATGAATTTGAACAAAAGTATGTGAAATCAAATCAAAATATAATTGTGAATTTTATTAGGAGAATTTTATTTTTGTAAAAAAAGTATGCCATATTAATTTCTTGAGTTCAAGTTTTTAAAACAAAAATGGAATTACCTCGCGGTAAAAAATTTAAATCATTTTAGAAATAATCTTCGACCTTTTATTTTGTAATTTCCTGAAACAATCAACTTCACAGCCTCGACATAAGTTTTATGTTCATATTCAATTATTCGTTTTGAAAGTGTTTCCGCCGTGTCATCATCGAAAACCTCAACTGCTTTCTGCAAAATTATCGCTCCGTGATCGAGATGTTCGTCAACAAAATGAACCGTGCAGCCGGAAATTTTTACGCCGTATTCGATAGCTTGTTCGTGTGCATCCAAGCCCTTAAATGCGGGAAGCAGACTCGGATGAATATTCAAGATACGATTCGGAAACGCCCTCACAAAATCACTCGACAATAGCCGCATATATCCCGCCAGACAAACCAGTTCGACATCACGCTTTTTAAGTTCTGCAATGATCTCCGCGTCGTGTTCATCTCGTGTGCGACCTTTTCGAGTGATCGCAAGCGTTTCAATTCCAAGACCATTCGCCTTTTCCAAACCTAGAGCCTTCGATTTATCGCTGATTACGACTGCAACCTCGGAATCTGGAATTGTCCCATTCTGAACCGCTTCCGTAATCGCCGACATATTCGAGCCGCGACCTGAGATCAATATACCGATTTTCATTTTTTTCCAAATTTTTCAGCAAAAGTATAAGCCCATTCCAACTGCTCTTGCGTATCGGGAACATCAAAACCTCTCGCCTTTGATATTTGTAAAAAAGCGTCGTCAACATCCGTTCCCTGTAAAACAAGCAGACAACAAGCGATCAGCGAAGAACGTCCGATTCCCGCAAAACAATGAAATGCGATCTTTTTATTTACTTCTGCGTATTTTGACAACTTCTGAACAAATTTATAAACGTCTTCAAAAGATTCGGGAAGATTTCGGTCAAGTATCGGAAAATTCAAGTAAGTTATATGATTTTTGCGACAGATTTCCTTTTCCCGCTCAAGTTCAAACCGCTCGATCTCGTGATCTTCAAGCATCGAAACCAAAACATCCACGCCTTCTTTTTTTAAAAAAATTATTTCATCCTCAAGCAATCCGCCGCCGCGAGGTTTCGGCATCGTCGCTATTTTTTCATTTGTCCAATAAATTTCTGTCAGCATTTAAAGTTTTTTCGACTATCTAAAAGTTAATCTACGGGCGGATACCAACCGACGCTAACCCAATGTTTTCTTGTTTCAAAAGCTAGATCGTAGTTCATTTTCAAAGTTTGAACAGTCGCCCGTCTGCAAACAGTCTTTCCAATGATTGTGATTTTATCCGTATCAAATTCAAAATGTCTTTTCCGGTTTTGCTGACGAGGATTAAAAAGAGCAACTTTTCTCTTTGTGATCGGATCAATGCCGTGAGTATGAGAACCTTTAAAAGTATTACAAAACGGACAGCCAGCCACAAATTTTCCTTTTCGGACGTTCCGCCTTCCGCACGAGGAAAAAAATGTTCGATCTCAAGCCATGCCAACACATATTTTTGCTCTGCTAAACAATAACCGCAACGATCTTTAGCTTCGTTGCGGATTTCTTCGTCCAATTTCTTTGAGAGTCCACTCATTTCAAATCGGCAGGAGTTTTTATCAAACCACGTTGAACTGCTTCAACAATTCCCTGCGATTTTCGCAAATTCCCGACTTGATAAACCCGAAACAATGCGTCCAATTCATTTTTTTCAAGCGACGAAATAGTTTTTTCCCTTTGTTTATCCAATAATTTACTCATATGCCTGTCTTCAATCTCAGACATTTTCATATTTGCCAAAGCTAAAACTTCTTCATCAGAGCAATCTTCCAAAGGTCTTTCCAATTCATCAGCAGAGAATTCACGCTCGATCTTTTCGGCAATAATTTCATCAACCCGACGCTTTGTTTTACTAGCCAAATTCTTAACATTCGCAAAAACTTTATCCGGCAAACTTATCGTAACTTCCATAACTTAAAACCTCTCTGAAATTATATCACGAAGAATATTTTTTTAATCTTTAGGCGGAAAAAGTTTTGTCAATTTCCAAACTGTGCGGGCATTTATTTGCAGATCATCATTCATTTTCAGTTCGTAAATTGTCGCACGACCGCACGGAGTTTTGCCAATAATTGAAGTTTTCGCTTTATCCCAAATAAAATGTTCCGACCAATTTTGTAAATTCGGATTAAAAAGTCGCGTGCGTTTAGCGGAAACTGCGTCAAAGCCATAAACTTTCGCCGATTTATAAAGATTGCAAAGCCGACACGCTAAACACAAATTTTCCAGAGTTCAAGTTCCGCCTTTTGAGATTGGAAAAATATGTTCGATTTCGAGTTTATAAGAAATCAAAATTTGCGGCGTAAGACAATAACTGCAACGGTTTTTCGACGCTTCGCGGACTTTTTTATCTAAATCTTTCGAGATTTTACTCACGTAATCAATCCGCGTTTTCGAGCTTCAACAATACCGAATGCCTTGCGTATAGAATTTATTTGACTTTGCTCAACCGCCTTTGTAAGTTCAACACGTTCCTTTTTAGTTAAAACGCTTTCCCTGTTTTTTTCAAATAAATAACTCAGGCGTTCGTCATCAGGCATCTGCAAATTTGCCAACTCCAAAACTTCTTTATCAGAGCAAAATTTGATGCTGTTTTTTATAATTTTTGTCTGTTCTTCAAAATCGGATAAATCTTCTTCAACCGCTTTTTGAACCGCTTTTTTGATAATCTCATCAACGGTTTTCTTTTTCGTTTCAGCAAGATTTGAAAGATTTAGATACAAATTGTTTGGTAATTCAACGCTAACTTCCATAACATAAAACCTCTATGAAATTATATCACGAAATTTTCACTTCTTTATTTCCTTCTACAATTTTCCCAATCTCAAAACATTTTTCACCCAAACTTTTAACATGCGAAATAATTTGATCTTTATCATTTTCCGAACAAACAATCGTCATTCCGATTCCCATATTAAAAGTGCGGAACATTTCTTTGTCTTCGACGTTTCCGAGTTTTTGCATCAAGCCGAAAACGGGAAGTTCGTTCCAAGTTCCGCGTTTTATTTCAACCGAAACATTTTCGGGTAAAATTCGCGGGATATTTTCGAGCAATCCGCCGCCCGTGATGTGTGCAAGTCCTTTGATAATATTTTTATCGAGTAAATCTTTTAAAACCGGCAAATAACTTTTATGCGGTTTAAGTAAAATATTTCCAACAGTTTCGCCGTTTAATTCTTCAGGTTTATCATCAACCGAAAAGCCGCCGATCTCGAAAAATAATTTGCGGGCGAGCGAATAACCGTTTGTGTGCAGACCGACGGATGGCAAACCTAAAACAATATCGCCGAATTTAATATTTCCGCCCGTGATGACTTTTGATTTATCAACAATTCCGACAATAAAACCTGCCAAATCGTATTCGCCGTCGGCATAAAATCCGGGCATTTCCGCCGTTTCGCCGCCGAGCAGAACGCATCCGTTTTGTTTGCAGGCGATTGATAAACCCTCGACAACCGAAGCCGTTATATCGCTTAAGAGTTTTCCCGTAGCAAAATAATCGAGAAAGAAAAGCGGCTTTGCACCCTGCACAAGAATATCGCCGACGCAATGATTAACGAGGTCTTGACCGATTGTGTTATGAATTCCCGTTTCAAACGCGATTTTTAATTTTGTGCCGACTCCATCAGCTGACGAAACGAGAATCGGATCGCTCATTTCGGGAAATTTCGCGTCAAACATTCCGCCGAAACTTCCGATATTTGTTAGAGTCCGCGAATTAAAAGTAGATTTTGCATATTGGCTGATCTTTTTAACTGCTTCATTTGCCGTGTCAATCGAAACGCCCGCGTCCGAATATGAAATTGGTTTTGTCATACTTGAAATTTATTATAAAAAAACGACAGCCTTTCGGCTATCGCTTATGTGTTTTTATTTATGAAAATCTTAAGCAGTCTGGAGTTCGGGTTTTGATTTTGCTTTGAAAGTTTGAATCAAACTTGAAACTACTTTACGAAATTCAAAACTCTGTCCCCAAATGTCATAGAAATTATCATCTTCCGCCAAAATATACCAAATTATTTCATTTCCATCACCGACCGTAGTTTCTTTCGCTTCAATAACATAACTTTGATCTTCTCCATCTACCGAAACCAAAACATTAAATTTTTCGCCGTCAAATTGTTCAACTTTTATTAACTCGATCATTTCTTATTTCCTTCTTCTAAAAACTATTTCGCTTAAAACTCTGTCAAGTTCTTCAATCCTCATTTTATATGAAGTTTGATCAAAAGGGTCTTTAACTTTTATCAAAGTATTTTCATCCTCACCGCAAATTAAAACCGCGTGTCCTCTTGTATTTCCATCCCTAAGCATTGCTACCCAAACTCATTACTGAGCGGCACGACATTTGCCCATTTAATATTATGAAGATTTTAAGAATTTTTCCCGCGAATAAACGCGAAAGGACGCGAAAATAAAACAAAACTTTTTTTTGAATTTCTTTTTTCGCGTTCTTTCGCGTATTT
>JBGTKR010000233.1:0-5617 GCA_041744535.1 Pyrinomonadaceae bacterium | reverse complement strand
TTATATCGCGGTGGATGATGCCGAGTTGATGGGCTTCCGTAAGTGCAGAACAAACTTGGGCAACGACCGTAACAACAAAATCAAGCGGTAATATTTTGTTTTCGTTAATTATTTGCCGCAGAGTGTAGCCCTCCGCAATTTCCATTAAGATATAAGGAATTTGATGTGTAGCGGAAATTCCTACATCATAAATTGTAACCACGTTTTTGTGTCGTAGTTTGGTTGCAGTTACGGCTTCACGCCGGAATCTTTCTGAGGCGTAAGTATCATGAGCAAGATGTGAGTGAAGCATTTGGTAGTGTCCCAAAAGTAATGCTCAGGCAGTTTTGTAGTTTTGCCAGCATCTTTCATTGTAATAAGCCAAAAAGTATTTGATGGCTTTTTCGTGAAACCAATCGCTCTTTGAAAATGACAATGATTTTCGCACTAATCTGGATACTCTTTGCCTGAGAGTGCAGTTAAATCTTTCGATCAATGAAACTTCTCCGCTTTGCTTTTGGCAAACTGTATGTTGCTCGCTTGGAATTGCTAATCCATAAGCATCCCAATTGTCAGTTAAAACCAATGCCTGTTTCTTGACTTCGACAGGGACTTTTTTCCATAAAGCCTTCGCACTTTCCTCGCTTCGGTCGCCAATATGAACCGCGATTATTTGTCTGGTTCTTCTCTCCAAAATCAGCCAAATCCATCGCTTATTCTCTTTATTATCAACAAATGACCAAACTTCATCAGCTTCCACCAAGAAGAGTTCGATTTCCGCCTCAGTCGGTAGTTGAAAGTTCAGATCAGCCGGGATTTGGTTGTAAAGATAACGCAGATAATCTTGCAGCCAACGGCGAGAAATATCCAATACCCGACAAATCCCACGCAAAGAAATTCGTTCTAACAACAATTTGCCCACAAGTTTCTTTTTCTGATCGCAAACAGTTTCTTCTCGGATAACAAACTGGCGACCACAATCAAGACAGCGATGGTTTTGTTTGCCGTAGTAAGTATGACCATTTTTCTTTATGTGCGATAATCCACATTGCGGACAAGTTAAATTGTTCGTTGGAGTAATTTTTGTATTTTTCATAACAGAACAATTACAAGAAATTACTCCTCATTTTTCAAATAGCATTACTTTTGGGACACTACCGTTTAATTAAAAACTGAAATTCGACTAAATACAAATAAAAAACAGGAAAATGGAGGCGGCGGGAATCGAACCCGCATCCAAAGGTTGCGACCAGTAAACTCTACACGTTTAGTCAATTCACTCGAGTTTCGTCCGGTTTGAGTAGATGAAATGACAAGACCTCAAAACAGACTAGCCTGACTAACATTTCGCTGATATTCGCAGACGGTGAATATCAACTAGCTTGAACTGTGTTATACCTCGAACGGTCGCATCAAGCTGACTTCCGCTGAGGCATCTCGAAAGCTAACCGAAGTTAGGCTGCGAGAGCTAATTCTTGATTAGAGTTAGCATTTGTTGTTTTCTTACGGCATTTATAACGGGCTGCCAAAAGAATCGCCCGACGTGCATCCAAAGATCTATACAAGCCCCTGTCGAAGCCTGTCGCCCCCATATTGAAGGAGTGTTAGTTTACATATTTCTGATGAAATAAGCAACATATTTGTTGCAAAGTATTAGGGCTTTCTCATAAAAAAATGAATTATTGAAAACAAAAGAGTTACGAAGATGTAACTTCAAGCGTCCCGTTGGCTGTCAAGAAACCGTTTCGGTTTCTGACATTCTTATATTTGATTTGTGTAGTGTTGAAGAAGCAATGGCGAGACGAATGGTGTTATGCTTTTATTAGAAAGCCCTGAGATTTTAAAATCTACATTTTCGCCGCAAGCGTTTTTGATGTCTGTTGAATTTCCGTGTGAAGTTCGAGATAATCAACCAATTTTAAAAAATCCATACGCGGATACGAATAACGACCAACGGTGCGGAAGGCGAGTGAAGGTTTTGTCCGGTCAAACAAATGAAAACCCCAATACATAAGCTGTTTGCTGAAACGAATGGCGACATCACGCGGGTCTATATAATGACAACGCCCGTCGCGTTCAGCCAATTGATTAAATTGCGTTTTCAAAATTTGATTAAGTAGTTTATTTCGTTTTTCTTCATCCGATTGCAGATTATTTATCAGAACTAAAAGGTTTGCTTGCCGGTTTTCACGGCGGATCGAACTGAATGTCCGTTTGATGACATCCGCATTTTTATTGATGCCGAGCGGATTTAAGGTCGTCGGCATTATGCAGTAATCAAATTTTCGTATGAACTCGATCGGATTTGCATCAAATTCGGGATTGCAGTCGCAGATAACGATCTTCGTGTCGTGATATGCGTTTTCGTCCCATTCTTCTGGTGTCAGAACCGAAACAACCGAACCGACCGCACCTTTTTTTGAAGGCAGATAAACTCCTTCGCCAAGCAATTTCCGCAAATTTCGCTGGCGGTCTAAATCTATCAGAGCGATGTCGTAACCGTTTAGTGCAAATGCTCCGGCAAGATGTGCGGCAATCGTCGTTTTCCCAACTCCGCCCTTGCACGTAAAAACTCCGATATAAATGGTTTTTTCGCGTTCATCACGGGTATCAATTGCTTCGCAGTCAAATATCAGTCGGTCATCACGCAGGATCGCCAATTTTAAATTATTGACCTTTTCTTCCCGCAAATGTGTATAGACCGAAGATGTAAATCCGCTGGTTGAAACAAAAATTCCTTTGGTAAAGTTCTTTGAATTCGGAAGCGAGAGGAAATCCAGAAATTTTTCAACCTGTCCGAGATGCACTTTCGCCCTTTGATTACGGACTTTTACAACCGCTTTTTCGCCCGGTTTATAAACTTCCAGATCATAATTTTTTTCTTCGTTGGCAGAAACTTTTGCCGTCCAGCCTTCACGCCGCAGAAGGAAAAGAGCAAGCCTTTCGGTTTCGGTTGCTCGATTGACGACGACTTTTTTCTTACGGTCTGAATCCGTTAAAACATCCAACAGATCAGCCCAACGCATTCTTTTCGGGGGCATCGTTATTTCTTTCATTAAATCTTACTTATTGAACGCTTTTAATACTTCATCAGCGTGTTCGGCGGTTTTTACACGCTTGAAGATTTTCTTTATTTTTCCTTCTTCATCAATTAAAAAAGTCGTCCGCTTTATTCCCATAAACTTTTTGCCATACATATTCTTCTCACCGTAAACACCGTATTTATTGGTGATTTCTTTATCCGTATCGGCAAGAAGTGTAAACGGTAGATCGTATTTTCCAATAAATTTCTGATGAGATTCTTCCGTATCCGCCGAAACGCCGATGACTTCAATATTATTTTTCTTCAATTCGGAAAACCCGTCCCGCAAAGAACAAGCCTGCTTCGTGCATCCCGGCGTATCGTCTTTCGGATAAAAATATAAAACGACTTTTTTGCCCTTATAATCAGACAATTTAACTTTTTCTCCGTCCTGATCTTTTCCGGTGAATTCAGGTGCTTTCTTTCCCGCTTCAATCATAATTTTCCGTTATTCATTTTCCATTATGGTTTAATTATTGTCTGACTTCCCTAAAACTTCTCAGCTTTCCGCCGAATAGTGTTGCCGGTAAAAGAAATATCAAAAACGTCAAATGATACCAAAACGGCAGTAAATCCCAATTGCCCAGTTGGAAAAAAATCCCGACGATCAAAAGTGCAACACCGAGAACCAAAGGAGCTTTTGTCGTTTCCTTTGAAATCGTGGCGGCGATAAGTCCTGCGATTATCGAAAAAATCACGCTTAAAACGAGTTTGATAATCAAATAATTAGTCGGAATATTTGTAATAGTTCCGTCCGCTTCAATTCTCGGATTAAATGTCGGAATCACCGTCAACAGAGCATCACTTCCGAGCCACAAAACCGTCCAGACGATAAATCCCACAACAAGAGCGATAGTTATTCTTTTTACCATAATTTTTCCTTTCTCTCATTTTGCGTTTAAAAACAAAAAAAGGCAAAGCGAATTTTCCCGAATTCTTTACCTTTCTTTGCTGCCCTTGTTCGCCTGCCTTGCCTTCCGGCGAACTTGCCTGAAAATTTGAGAGCGGGCGACAATGAGATGTAGAGAAGGAGTGAAATAGAGAGGGAGAGATAATGGAAAATCTCTTTTCTCTCACTCTCTCCATCCCGCACTCCCGCACTCTCTGATTACGGCGTTTTGAGTCGGCTTCAAGCGGCTTACCTTCAAAACCTCTCAAAGCCTTTTTGACTCAAAACGCTTTCTTCTGCTTTACGCAACTTTTTTCTTTGTCTTTTCCGAACTCTGCGATTGTTCCTTTTCCACTCTCGCCGACATACGTTTGTCCAGATCGAGAATCTGTTCATTTGTTAAATGATAAATATTCGGCTGATCGTGATAAATTCTCGCACCCGTTACGACATCCGCTTTTTTGAAACCGTTCTTTTCGGCTTTTTCGATCAATTCCTCAATCGTCATCGGATTTTTAACCAAAGTTAAAGGAGTTTTTTCTTCGATAAATTCTTCGACTTCCAGTTTTTTCGGTTTGTCGAAAGCCAAATTTTCCGCCTTTCCTCCTTTCATAACTTCCAGAAAATCTTTGAAAGCGATATTTCCCGTCATTTCAAAACCGACTTCAAACGCCGGAGAATTCGATTTAACGACCTGAAATACGCGGACGATTTCGCCGCCGCGTTCCTGCATCGAAATTTCAACCATCACATCAACGAAATACTCCAAGCCGCTTGCCGTCATCGGCAAAACCCGTCCGATCTCGTTATCTTCCTTTGTTTCCTTTCCTTTTGCCGGAATCTGATCGGCGATAACGACGCATTTTCCGCTTTCGATACAAAGTTTGCGAAGGACATTCTGCAAAATCATCTGGTCTGCCGCCAGTTCTTCCGAACTCGGTTGAGCCAAAGGATCGCCCGTTTTCTCCCGAACCGCCTGAAGCATTTCCGAATGCTTCGCACTAAAATACGCTGCCCACGAATCTAGTGCATAACAGCCGTAATTCTGTTCCTGTCCTTCGCCGCTTAATGCCCAGTCAATAAACTCGGGCAATTCGTCTGTTTTTTCAATTTCCAAAGCGTCAAACCTTTCGCCAACGCCTCTTAACAATCTGCCTTTCCGTTCCGTATCAAAAATGCAGAGCCGCCCCAAACCCGCTTCCGACATCGAACTGACAAAATGACTTTTACCAACTCCCGCCCCGCCGCGAATCGCCATCACCAATCTCTGCTGACGCGGAACACGACTCAATGGATTAATTTTCGGTCTATTCGTATTTTTCATAATTTCACCTTCTCCTAAAAAATTCTTTTAAGCCTTTTATTTACTTAATGTTATTTCTCATTACCTAAATGCTAACAGCCTACCGTCAAAGGCATTATGTTGCATTGATGAAACAAATCTAGCATAAGTTGTAATCTGTTGCAAGTGTGAAACAAGATTTTTTGGAAAAAATGTGGATTTTTTATTGGAAAAGCGATATTTTATCATTACTGAGCGGCACGACATTTGCCCATTTAATATTATGAAGATTTTAAGAATTTTTCCCGCGAATAAACGCGAAAGGACGCGAAAATAAAACAAAACTTTTTTTTGAATTTCTTTTTTCGCGTTCTTTCGCGTATTT
>JBGTKR010000232.1:0-8231 GCA_041744535.1 Pyrinomonadaceae bacterium | reverse complement strand
GTAATGCTTTTGTATTTTGTCCCACAGGGACATTTGATAATAGCCGGGCGATTTATCGCTCGGAATATGTGTAATGATTTACAGTCCCACAGGGACGACTGAATAATCGGCAGCATCAATCGTCCCTTCAGGACTTTTAATTATGGCTCAATTATTCTCGGCTGTGAACAGCCGGGCTATTATCAAAAGTTCCTACGGAACAAAGATACTTAGTCTGAGCATTACTTTTAGATCACTACCTAATTATTAACAGTTCAGCGAATTCGATGACAAAACTTTTATCCGAAATTGCGTATTAAACCTATTTCAAGCCGGTCAATAAAACGGCATCGTGTTTCCACCCGCCTTGAATGATTGATAAAAATTTGCCGTCGGGCGAAACGGCGAGACCGGACATTTCGGAGATTTCCTCATCACCTAGATCGGCGATTTTTTGCGGCTTTGCACTGTTGCGTTTTATTGATTCGATCCAAAGAGTAGGATTGACATACTCGTTATCGGCTAAAATATACACGAGATTTTCGCCGTCCGGCATCCACGCAATATCCGTTATCTTCAGGTTGGTATTCGGAAATTTTATAGTCTTAATAACTTCTTTGGTTTCGATCGAACTGATGACGATTGAAATTTTCTTGTCAAGAGTTTCCAAAACGGCTGTTTTTGAGCCGTCCGGTGAAAAACTGATTCGATTTAAGGGTTTATCCAAAACCTTTTCTTCACGCCCGTTCTCTACAAAAACACGCCAGAGCGTTCTGTCTAAACCGTGCTGAAAATAAACCCATTTTCCGTCCGGTGTTACAAAAACCGGAAAACCGCCTTCTCGCCGTGTGATTTGCGTTTGATTTCCGCCGTCCGAGTCTATCCGCCAGATTTGTGTTCTGCCGCTGCGGTTTGAGGAGAAAAATATTGCATCGCGGGAAGCCGAGAAAATCGGTTTACTACTATTAACCGAATTGGTCGTAAGCTGTTTCTGTCCGCTGCCGTCCGTATTGATACTCCAAATTTCATTGTTTCCCGACATAACGGATGAAAAAAGGATTTTTCCGTCTGTGGCAAAAGAAGCACCTACGGCTTTGATCAAAACCTCTTTTTCGAATGGATTTTCTAAGTTTAAGAGCCTTAGATGAAAATCGTCTTTAACCTGTGTGGAAACAAGACGAGTTTCATTTTTATCAATGCTTAAAACCGAATAATTTTCGGAATCTTTTGTCATCGGCTCGACGCTGCCCGATTCTGCGGAAACCCGCCAGATTCGGTAGTTTGCATTTGGAACTTTTAATGCAGTAATCAACAAACCATTCTGAGCAGGCAGCCACGCGATTGCTTTTATATTGAAAAATTTTTCATCCGTGAGCAGTTTCTCCTTGCCGCTTTCGATGTCAACTTCCATCAAGTTGAATTCATTTGACTGATTTCTCGATTGACCGACGGCGAAAGCTACGGTTCTGCCGTCGGGCGAAAACTCGTTGTCGCCGATTCTGAAAGGCTGCGGACGTGAAACGAGTTTTTTTTCATTTTTTCCATCAATCGAGTCCGCAATCCAAAGCGAGCAATATTCATTTTTCAAATAAAAACAGCGAACAAATGAAATTTTCCCGCCGTCCGGTGAAATACTTATCCATCCCTGCGTTTCACCGACGGTTTTTGTCGGAACGCCGCCAAAGATCGAAACTCTGAAAACATCCGTCTGCCCGTCGAAACCTTTCTGGCGGCGGCTGAAATACAAAAAATTCCCGTCGGGCGAAAGAGCCAGCCCGGCATAGATAACATCGGCAGGCGGAATAATTTCGACATTATTACCCGATTCGATTTGTTTCAGCCAAATACTGTTTTTATCGCTGCGATAACTTCTTACATAAACGACATTTTTCCCATCAGACGAAATAACCGCCTGCATAACTTTTCCGTCGGTTGAAAGTTTTTCAGAAGTAAAGGGTGTATTTAGGAGTGTTATAGCAGTGGCTTTGCTTGATCTTTGCAGATAACGGCTGGCGAAAAGCGAGCCGATTAAAATTATTATCGAAGCAACAATTAAAACGTATCGAGGTTTGCCGGATAATTTATTTTTAAAAGCTAAAGAATCGGTTTTTCGAATCAATGTTTCCGTTTCTGCTTCTGATTCTAGTGGATTTTTTTTTACATCGGCAATAAAACGATAACCGCGGCGGGGAACGGTTTCGATGAAACGAGAATTTTGCGAGCTATCGCCGAGAGCCTTTCGCAAAAGCCGAATCGTGAATGTTAAGTTTCCGTCTTCGACAAAGCTGTCCTGCCAGACGGCTTTCATCAAATCGCTCTTTTCAACCAGATGTCCGTGATTTTCGACTAAGACCTGAAGCAATTGAAATGCTTTCGGAGTGATGGAAACGGGCTTATCGTTACGAAATAAAACTTTTTCACGCCCGTCAAGAACAAAATCATCGAACTCGAAACTGTTTATTTCTAATGACATACGCCTTTCTAATAACTTTCTAATAAACAACTCACCAAATTCAAAAGACTTTTTGAGACCAATAATTTATTAATTGCGTTACCGGTGAATATAGAGAAAATTTTAGCACAAAAAAGAGCGGCTGAAAACAAAAATTTTTCCAATACGAGATTTCGGAAAAAAACATTTTATCTGAGAAGAAATGAAAAAAATTGTTCCTGTTTTAATACTGATTCTTTGTCATATATTTTTCGGCTGTAAAAAGGATGCAAAAAGTTATCCGATTGAGATTGTTGACCGAAACGTCGCTTTTTCAACGGACGAAAAAAGCGATCCGCTGTTGCTCGTTGTAACGATTGAAAAAGACGGAAAAGTAAAACTAAACAATATCGAAACGGGAACGATTAACAACTTGGAAATTCTCTCGACAAAGCTGGAGATAATCTTCAAAGACCGCGAGAAAACTGGATTAGATGAAAAAGAGGTTTTAATTGATTTACAGGGAAAAATTAAAAAAAAGGATTTAGACCGATTGATTGCAGCGTTGAAAAATGCAAATGCAAATCCGATTCGGTTTATTAAAAACAGATAAAAGGTGGAAAAACTTATGAAAAAACAAAATATTTATATGATAGTCCTTTCGATCAGCACATTACTTTTTACAGTTTCCTGCAATTTAATCGGTGTCGGAAGTTCCGAATATACGAGTTCGGTTGATAAATTTTCGGTTGCTTTTCCAAGCGGCGGGAGCGATTTGGAAACAAAAGACGAAACCGTTCCTTACGCCGTTTCTGCACGAACATATTCAAAAAATTTCGACAATCGAAGCGATAATTACAGAAGCTACGGAGTTCAGGTTTTGCAAGTTCCGACGGCTACTGCCGAGGGAAAATCCGAGCGTGAAATTCAGGAAATCGCTTTAAATGGTTGGGATAAAGAACCCGAAACGGAAATTAAAGACATCAATGTTGACGGGCGAAAGGGAATTGACAGCTTGCGGACGGTGGAATTAGGTCCTGCCAGTATGACTTTTCGGGAAGTCGTCTTCTGGTCGGAAGCCGATAAAAAACTTTATGTTGTTAAAGTTGCAGCGATGAAGAAAGATACCACGACCACACCGGAAGCCGATGCTTTTATAAAATCTTTCAAACTTAAAACCTAGCTTTCGGGAGTATTTGTTTTTAAGGAAATCAAAAATAAGGAGTTTTTAACGAATGGCTGTAAATGAAGAAAAATTAAATCAATTTTTGGGTAGCTGCATAAACGATTTCGGGGCGGCGATGCACGCCGGTCTGGTCGTTATCGGCGAAAGTTTGGGACTTTACAAAGCGATGCACAAAGCGGACGAACCCGTTTCATCTGCTGAATTAGCCGAAAAAACGGGAACAAACGAGCGTTACCTGCGGGAATGGCTCAACGCACAGGCGGCTGGCGGTTATGTTTCTTACGAGGCGGAAACCGAAAAGTATTTTCTGTCTGAAGAACAAGCCTTTGCACTCGCCGATGAGACGAGTCCGGCGTATCTTCCGGGTGCGTTTCTGCTTGCTACGTCCGCCGTTCGAGCCGTGCCGCAGTTGACGGAAAAGTTTCGCACGGGTGAAGGTTTCGGCTGGCACGAACACGATGCCGGACTTTTCCGCGGAACAGAAATGTTTTTCCGCCCCGGTTATGCAGCAAATCTCGTGGGTTCGTGGATTCCGGCTTTGGACGGAGTGGAAGAAAAATTAAAAGACGGAGCAAAAGTCGCAGACATCGGCTGCGGTCTCGGTGCTTCAACCGTTTTGATGGCACAAGCCTTTCCGAATTCAACTTTCACGGGCTTTGATTATCACGAAGGATCAATCGAAATGGCACGCCAGCGTGCGAAGGAAGGCGGCGTTTCCGACCGGGTTTCGTTTGAAGTTGCCAAAGCAAAAGATTTTCCGGGCGACAGTTATGATTTTGTAACTTATTTTGACTGCCTGCACGATATGGGCGATCCGGTGGGAGCAGCCGCTCACGTTAAAGACGCTTTGGCTTCCGATGGAACGTGGATGATTGTCGAACCGTTTGCACACGATAATACAAAAGACAATTTTAATCCGATCGGACGAGCATATTATTCGGCTTCGACTTTGCTCTGCACTCCGGCTTCGCTTTCACAAGAAGTTGGCTTGGCACTCGGAGCTCAAGCAGGCGAATCCCGCATTCGAGATGTAATTACCGAAGGCGGTTTTTCGCATTTCCGACGGGCGACGGAAACGCCTTTTAATCTCGTCTATGAAGCAAAACCTTAATTTTAGTTAAAAAGGAGAAATTTTTATATGCCTAAATATGTAATTGAGCGTGAGATTCCCGACGCGGGAAAATTATCTCAAGAGGAACTTCAATCCATCTCGCAAAAGTCTTGCGATGTTTTGAGCCGAATGGGTTCGGAGATCGAATGGATTGAAAGCTATGTAACCGATGACAAAATTTACTGCGTCTATGCCGCTCCGAATGAAGAAATGGTGCGGGAACACGCCCGACAAGGCGGTTTTCCGGCAAATCAGGTTTCGGAAGTAAAAAACATAATAAATCCGACGACTGCGAAAGAGTAGTGCTGCTATTTTATACAAATTAAAAGACAGCAAATTTAAGTTTCGCTCGACGGTGAATTTAAACAAAACGATTGAAAAATTAGATCGAAATTGTTGAAAGCAGATTTTAAAAACTCCAGTTTCCAAATCTTCCTTTCAGCAAACGGGGAACTAACTCATTCAACCCCCCTTTTGGGATAGTTTCCCAAATCGTTTATTCGGTTTTTATTAAATATGAAAGGATTATTGTGCAGTTTTATGTTGATTTTGACGGTAGTGAGAAGCTGAAATGAAAAATAAAGGAGAAAATTTTATGGAAAAGAATAATTTATTTACTGTGATGTTCGTGCTGACACAAACCGAAATTTGAAAAAGCCGATTTTACAACGACGGCTGAAGAATTAGACAAAGAATTTACCAGAGAAGATGTCAAGAAAGAAGATTTGGAAAAATACGCCAATAAAAATATCGCCGTCAGCGGACGGGTCAAGACTTTGGTTATGGAAAAGAAAGGTACGGTTCAACCGTGGGTTACGCTTTATGCTCCGGGTGTTCTGCACGGCGTAAGTTGTTATTTCGACGATGAAAATGTTGAACAAATGAAAAAATTAAAAGAAGACAAAATGGCAACCGTTCAGGGCTTTCAGAATGATTTCATCGTGCCGAAGATTTCGCCGAGATTAGATCACTGCATCGTTCTCGAAGCAAATTAAATTTAAAACATTTATGACGAGAACATTTATTATCCGGTGATATGAAAAAAGATGAGAGGAAATTAATTATGGGAATCACTTACGAACACACAAAACCTAAAACATGGTTGAATGATAATAATAATGTTTTAAAACTAAACACAAATTTTTTGAAGTCTATTTCGCAGTCAATCAATGTCGGAACTGTAATATCACTATTGGAAGATACGAAAGATGAATTGCGGAAAGAAATTGATAAAAAATTGCAAGAATATGCCAGACAAACTGATTTGGATAAGACATCCCGAGAATTTCAAGAAACTCTACTCGCCCTTAAGTTTCTAAATGAGCAATCTTTTGCTTGGAGAGATAAAGCTTTATTTACCAACACCGCTCTGATGATGGCTAACAATGATTTTAATGCAATTCTTGGAATTCAGGATGCACAAAAAATTCCGTGGTTTGATATTTTGCTTGGTGTAGCCGCTATTACATTACCACATTTGGGTGCTATTGGTTTATTTGTAAAAAAATTAGGAGATTCTAGTGATTCTAAAAAGAAATTTTTATCAGCGATGATCCAAAGTTCTAATGATTTTGTAGGTGTCGGTCAACAACTTGCTAGTGGAATAGAAGCTGATTCAGATAGTTTAGCCAAATCAATGTCAAGCAATACAGTAATAAGCAGTGCTATGAAGAAGGTATTTTATCAAATTGGAATGATAAATTTATTTAATAGCGTATTTTCAGACAGGATAATCAAGGATAAAATGACGAAATCAACAGTCATAGCAGAATGGCGGCGGGAGTATCAAAACATTATACCAATTCTAGATACAACTCAGGAGGCATTAGAATTGAGTAATAACTCATCTAAAACCCTTGAAAGTTTATCTAAAATTTTCCTATACGATATGCTCAGAGCATACGCTGCAGAAAACTGTGATTTCATGAAAGTTGACAAAATAATGGGCATAAAGATATTACCTACTGATATTGCCCTTCCGGCAGATATGAGTGATGAATTCAAGGGAATAAGTCAAGCCGCCAGAAAAGAGATTTATAAGCGTTTTACTTATCACCAGTGGTGGACAGACCCAAGTCGCCCTTTTATCATTGACGACCGGGACATACTTAGAAAATGGGTTCCAAGATGGAAATCTAACACAAAGAATCATCAAGACCTTAACTCATATATTAAGGAACATTATTAGATCTAAATTTTAGAAATTTAAGGGATTTTTTATTTAAGGATCACAACATAAACGGTGGAGTAAGACTGCTTATTATATTTTGAAAGCAAATCAGGAGGTTTTATAGATGAAAAAAAAGAATGTTACAACGGTTTCTATCATTGCATTTACAATTTTACTATTCGGTTTAGCCTGTAGTTTAACTCGAAATGAAAATACTTTAGTAGATAAAAAATCTACTGACAATACTAAATCGGAAACGAGCGAAACAGCAGAAAAGACACTAACTGTGGATTCCGCACCAAAAGATATTTCCGGCAAATACGAGATTAGCGGAACAAACGAAAACGGCGGAAATAATTACAAAGGCATTTTGGACGTAACAAAACGCGATGAAGTTTATCAATTTAGCTGGGATACGGCAGGCAAAAAATCGGACGGTGTCGGCGTACAGAAAGAAACATCAGTAGCTGTTGCATTTACTGAAGGCACTGACGGCAGAAATTGCGGAGTAGTTCTTTATAAAATAAATGCAGACGGCTCCCTAGATGGCATCGCCGGATATTGGGGAGTAAACCAAAGCGAACAGGAAAAAGCTGTGCGGACGAAAGGAAATGATCTTGAAGGCGAATACGATGTCGAAGGCACAAATCCAGAAGGTAAGAATTATACCGGCAAACTTTCCGTTAAAACTGAAGGTGCGGGTTATATATTTTCATGGGCAGGAGCAGACACAATGCAGGGCTTCGGTATTCGGCAGGGCGATAAGGTCGCAGTTGGTTTAGGGGGCAAACAGTGCGGTTTCGTTTCCTATACCGTTAAACCCGACGGCACACTCGACGGCAAATGGGGAGGCTACGGCTCAACTTCAGTCGGTACGGAAACAGCAACTAAAAAATAATAAAATTGGTTGGTAAATTGCTGTGCAGTCTGATTGTCGCTTTTTAATTTTAGCTAAACTTATACGCAATATAGAAGAGCGTCCCGATAAAGTAAAATAATGTAGTTATTATTTATCAAATTTAAAAGGAGGTTCTTCTATATTGCGTATTACTGAACGGTGAACTGCACTATACTCGGAACAACGCGACGGGTTCTTCGGTCAAAACTTGCGATGTGCAGAACCACGGATGAACCTTCTTTTAATTTATTTACGATCTCGGTAAACGACTTTAAGTCCGTAACCGGAATGCGGTTGATTCTTTGAATCAGATCACCTTCGCTGAGAGCCGTGCCGCCGGTCGAGGTTTTGACATCGGCGATAAAACCTGCCGGATCAATTTTTCTGATAATTAATCCTTTTTCGCCTTTTAACCGATATGTTCTGGCAATCTGCGGCGTAACTTCGGCTAGGGTC
>JBGTKR010000231.1:0-10678 GCA_041744535.1 Pyrinomonadaceae bacterium | reverse complement strand
TAAGCAGGTTAGATAAAGTAATGAGGTATAATGATTAGGAATATGAAAACACCAACCAAATATGTCAAAACTTTGTCTGACCAAGAATATAATAAACTTACCCGCTATCATCAGACAAGTGATAACTTTCGGGTTCGTAATCGTTCACACGCTATTTTGCTTTCCAATGAAAAGTTTTCGGTAGATCAGATTGCCCGCATTTGTCGGGTTGGTCGGGATACGGTCAGCGGCTGGATTGCTAATTGGGAAGAAAGCGGGTGTGGTGCTTTAGTTGACGGCGACAAGCCGGGTCGTCCGCCGATTTTAAGCGACGAGCAACAGGAGCAAGCGGTGGAGATTGCCTTGAAAAATCCGAGGTTTCCGCATCGTCAGTTAAGTCGGATAAAAGCTGAAACAGGCAAGGAGATCAGCAGATACACTTTGAAGAATTTGCTAAAAAAAAAGACTACATCTGGAAACGAATCAAGTTAGGGTTGTGGAAACAGGCGGATGAAGATGAGAAGGAATTTGCTCGACAGGATTTGGAGCAATTGACAAAACAAGCTGATGCGGGGCTGATCGATTTGGTGTATTTTGACGGATCGGGGTTTAATTTATGGGCGAAGATAGTCTATGCGTGGCAAAAACGTGGAGAGCGGATAGTTGTTCCGGTAACCCGCGGCAAGTCGCAGAATGTATTGGGATTTATGGGGCATCGGTGTCAGAAGTTTTCATCCTTTGTGTTTGAAGGCTCGATTGATTCGCACGTCGTTGTGGGATGTTTTGACATATTTGCCCGAAGTCTGGAGAAGGAAACGGTGGTGGTCGTAGATAATGCTCCGGTGCATACGAGTCAGGAGTTTGAAGAGAAGTTGGAAGAATGGGAAGAACTCGGATTGAAGGTCTATTTTTTACCGACCTACTGTCCGATGCTCAATAAAATAGAAATGTTATGGCAAAAGATAAAGTATGAATGGTTGAGTTGGGAAGCCTACGAAAGCCAGAAAAATCTATGTCGGGGACTCGATAAAATCCTCGCACAGATCAGTTCAAAATACTTGATTACTTTTTCTTAGGTGCTTAAGTTTGACAGCGTAAGATTCAGCAATATTTCCGGTTTCGAAAATGTGTCGGTAAGCGGAAATCGTCTTCCATATACGCCGGAACATCTTGTAACTTCGTCGGTTGGATATTCATACAGAAATTTTGACGGTTTTTTGGAAAATATCTATATCGGTGAACAATTTACAGATGATCTGAATACAGTTAATCCGATTCCAAACGGTCAAAGAGGACTCATCGGCAGTCAGATATATTTTAATGCGACTGCAAATTACAGAATTGAAAAATGGGATTCGACATTTTTTGTTACGGCGAAAAATCTTTTTGACCGTTTGTTTATTGTGGACAGAACGAGAGGAATTTATCCGAGCAGTCCGCGTTTGATTCAATTCGGTTGGAAATGGGGTTTTTCTAAGTAAGAAACTTAACGGATTTTTACAGAAACAACATTTATTTCTAGAAATTTAGAATTCAACTGCGTAACTTCCATTTTAATTAATTTATCAATTAAGCTAAAGTAAAATAATATAAAGGAGGTTAAACACAATGAATGCCGGAACAGATATAAAAGTTGAAAATCTGAAAGAGCGTTATATCAATTTTATGACGGAAAATCCGACGGTTAGGATACGCGATGCGGCTGAAGAACTGGGGGTCAGCGAGGGTGAACTGCTGGCAGCAAGAGTTGGAAGTGATGTTGTCCGTCTGAAAAATAATTTTAAGGATTTGCTGCACGATCTGCACACTCTCGGTTACGTGATGGCTTTAACCAGAAATGATGAAATCGTTCACGAAAGAAAAGGCATTTATGAAAACGTAAATACCGATCTGCCGCATAATATGGCGTTATTTGTAAATCCCGATATTGACTTACGGATTTTTCTGGATAATTGGCATTTTGCTTTTGCCGCAACGGTTGAAAATCCACGCGGAACGCTTTGCAGTATTCAGATTTTTGATAAAGACGGAACTGCCGTCCACAAAATTTATCTGACAGAAAAAAGTGATTCAGACGCTTATGTAAAATTGGTTGAAAAATATAGATCCGACGATCAGGAACAAATTTTGAAAGTCGAGTCCAAACCTAAAAAAGAAAGCGATAAACCGGATGCGGAAATTGATGTTGAAGGTTTCAGAAAGGCTTGGAAAGAATTAAAGGATACGCACGATTTTTTCGGATTATTAAAAGATTTCGGTGTCGGCAGAAAACAGGCTTTGCGTTTAGCGGCAGATAAATTTGCAATGGAAGTTCCTATCGAAAGTTTCAAATTTATTTTGGAAGAAGCAAAAGATAGAAATTTGCCGATAATGGTGTTTGTCGGAAATGACGGCATTATTCAAATCCATACAGGCGAGGTTGAAAATGTGTTGGAAGCACGCGGTTGGTTCAATGTGATGGACGAAAAGTTTAATCTGCATATTGATCAGGATAGAGTCGGTTCGGCTTTTATTGTCCGCAAGCCGACCACGGACGGAATCGTAACGAGTCTGGAATTATTTAATAAATCTGATGAGAATATTGGTCTGTTTTTTGGAAAAAGAAAACCGGGAATCCCGGAAAGGGAAGATTGGCGGGAATTGATCGCCGATCTGGAATCAAGAATGTAAAAGAAAAAGCCCCGCAATTGCAGGGCTTTTGTTCTGTCGCAAAAAATTAAGTTTCAATTTAATAATAAACGTGTTCCGCTTTGTTCTCTCTATAATGATTTTGGAAGAATTCGGCATCTTCATCATTTTTCGGATTAAATCCGACAACCATTCCGCCGTTCTTAATTCCTTCTTCATAAACTTGGGCTCTTTCTTCAGGAATACCCGAGCCGATCAAAGCACCTACCAATCCGCCGGTCAGACCGCCTGCACCTGCACCTGCTAAAGCTGCGGCTAAAGGTCCGGCAACAACAAGTCCGACACCGGGAAGAATTACGTTTGACCCGATTGCGGCAATACCACCGATGATCGCTCCGAGCGTTCCGCCGACGGCTGAACCGACACCCGTTCCTTCGAGTGCTTTTGAACCTAATTCCGTATTATCATCATCATCAAACCAACTATCTCTGGTTTGATCCGTCGCTAAAATGTTAATGTCATCATCGGTGTATCCACGATCTCTCAAAGTTGAATATGTGCGGTCAGCACTTTCTTTGTCATTAAATAAACCTGAAAGCATACGGTTTTCTCTTTGTCTTTGAGCTCCGCTTGCCGCCTGATTTTCCCCTTCTCTTTCAATGCTTTCGTCTCCGGTGGCTGCTCCGTAAGTATTTTTTGCCTCACCTGCAATTCTATCACCAACTGCATCCAATTCATCACTAACTGTATTATTTTTGTCGTTATTCATAATTTTTCCCTCTGCTTGAAATTTATTTCAGTAATAACTGATTCAATGATTACTTAGCAATTAAGATGCCATTATTTTTGATCGTTGGTAAATTGCTGTAAACATTATATTTGGTGTGTTTCAATTCAATATTAAAAAATAAATACTGTCTTAAAACAACACACATAATTTATAAGATTGTTCTATAACAAAACGAAATAAAAATTCCATATATTGCACTTTAGAATTCATCAGCCCAAAATTTCTTCTTAAATTTCTGCTCCGTCCAAAAACCTTTGATGTATTCAATATCAGGAGCTTTTTTACCATTTAAAATAATGCTGATAACATCGTATCTATATTTAATGTTCTGAAGTTTAAATACTTTTTTATAAACACGAGCGGTTCGGGTTATCTGTCTTTGTTTGCGAATATTCACAGCTGCAAGCGGAGAAGCGAAATCGTCTGAACTTCTGGTTTTTACTTCGATAAAACATAGAGTTTCATTATCAAACGCGATCAGATCAATTTCACCCGTAAACAGAACTCCCTTTGTATTTCTGCCGACAGGTGCTTTAAAGTTAATTGCCACAAGTCTGAAGCCGTGTTTTTTAATGTATTCCGCCGCAACCTTTTCACCCAATTCACCAATCTTACTTGTTATAGATTGCTCTTTTTCGGTATCCTTAAATAAAGATTCGATAATTTCAGACATACAGGAAGATTAACATATTATGAGAACATTAAATAAATTTCTACTCACATTTGTAGTAGGTTTGACAATGAATTTAACAGCCGTCTGCCAAACATTTACAGATAAAAATGTAGATAATTCAAAGGAGAATCTGCCGAAGATCGAACATTTTAATAAACCCGTTAAACATCAGATTTTGCCCGAAGATTTACCAAAACCGTTTGCTACAGACAGTGCGAGAATGTCTTCTAAAATCATTCCGCAGCCTGCAAATGCAACTCTTAAAATGCCGAAGGGTTTTAAGATCGAAGTTTTTGCCGAAGGGGGTTTCACATATCCGCGTTGGATGGCACTTGCACCGAACGGTGATGTTTTTGTGGCGGATTCCAGAGCGAACAGCGTGATCGTTTTGCGTGATAAAAATAAGGACGGCAAAGCGGACGAGCGTTTTGTTTTTTCCGATAAATTGAGCCAGCCGTTTGGAATGGCTTTTTGGAAGGATTGGTTTTATGTCGCAAATACCGATTCCGTAGTGCGTTTTAAATACAAAAGCGGTCAGACCGAAGCCGTCGGCGAACCCGAACAAATAATCAAATTAACCAGAGGCGGCTACAATCAGCATTGGACACGGAATATAAAATTTTCACCCGACGGCAAAAAACTTTTTGTTTCAATCGGTTCGAGCGGAAATTATGAACCCGAAGACGACGAAAGACGTGCCGCCATCAGCGTTTATAATCCCGACGGGAGCGGACACGAAATTTTTGCAAGCGGTTTGCGAAATCCGATCGGCTTGGACTTTAATCCGAAAACGGGCGAACTCTGGACGGCGGTAAATGAACGCGACGGATTGGGCGATAATCTAGTTCCCGATTTTGTTACATCGGTTAAAAAAGGAGCATTTTACGGCTATCCGTTTTCATACATCGGACAAAATCCCGAACCCCGTCTGAAAGGTGCAAGACCTGATCTAATCAAAAAAGCAATTGTTCCCGATGTTCTGGTAACATCTCATTCGGCGGCACTCGGAATCGTGTTTAACGACGGAAAAATGTTCCCGAAGGAATATCGCGGAGATGCCTTCGTCGCATTTCACGGTTCTTGGAATCGGGAAAAATTAACGGGATATAAAATTATCCGCATAGATTTTGATGAAAAGGGAAAAATATCAAGTAACAGTTATGAAGATTTTATCAGCGGTTGGCTGCCGAATGAAAACAGCCGGGAAGTCTGGGGCAGACCCGTCGGGCTTTTGATGCTCGAAGACGGCTCGATGCTCATCGCCGACGATGGAGCAAAGAAAATCTGGCGTGTTTATTATGAAAAAAAATGATATTTAAAAGCGGAATGAATTTAATTCCGCTTTTATATTTGAATGAAAAAAATCTTAAAAATCACAGCAATCATTCTGTTTGTCGGATTAGTCGGTATTCAATTCAGCCGTCCCGACCGAACAAATCCGCCGATAAATAAAGCCGAAACTTTAGAAGCCGCAACGAATGTTCCGGCAGATATTGAAGCAATATTAAATCGCTCGTGTAATGATTGTCATTCAAATAAAACGGTCTATCCTTGGTATTCCAACATTGCTCCGATCTCCTGGGAATTGGTCGAACACATTAAAGAAGGTCGCAGCGAAATGAATTTTTCAGAATGGGGAACTTACAGCAGAGAAAAAAAACAACAAAAATTAGAAGAAATCTGCGAAGAAATTAAAGCAGGAGAAATGCCGCATAATCAGTATTTATGGATTCATCGGGAGGCGAAACTTTCTGACGATCAAATAAAAACTTTATGCGTTTGGACAAAATCGGAAATTAAAAAACTGGATGAGAACTAAGCAAAATTCATAAAAATTAAGAAACGAGTTGCGAGTGAGGGGACGGTTGCCCTTTCGTGGAGAAAGTGGACGGTTAAATTCGCAACCCGTTTTCAAAAGTCTGGAAAGTTAAACTTTCAAGACTTAACTTGCTTGACGCAAAGGCATTTGCGTCGCTTGATTTTGCTGTAAATCCTGCAAATGCTGAATCAGATTCGATGCCGCACGTTTTGATAATTCGTCGGTTTGGCAATTCATCAGTTTATTCGATTCTTCATCGGCATCAATTCCGATCTCGCGTGAAATCGCCCGAATCATTCCGAGTTGTTTCGCAGTTACCAAATCGGAAAGCGATTTAGCGATCGGATTTGCGGGAAAACCGTTTTCATTATTATTAGCCGCCGGAACAGCACCTTCACGCTCGATTGTGTCGGATTCCTGTTTGTAAAGTTCGCGGGCAATTCCGAATTTCACCGCCGCACGTTTTAATGCGTCGTGTTCAGCTTTTTTGATTCCCATTTCCGAATCAGCCTTGCCCGTTCCGATGCCTTCCCGTGTGATCGAATCAATCGTAAGTGCAACCGTAACAGTAATTATATCGCCGATCTGCCGGATGTCTTTGACCGAGTGCATCCAATTCGGAGTCGTTTCATCCAAAATATCCGCAACCGTGTGCCATTCGACATAATCAACCATTTGCACTTCGCCGTTGCGGTTTGTCCAGCCTTGTCTTTGTTTAACCAATTCGGGATTCAAATCTTTTCGCAATGCTTTAAGTTTCGTCGGAAAATCCAAAACATTATTTGAATTTTCGGTGTTTTGTTCAGCGTTATCAGCCATATTTTCAAATGCTGACGCTTCTTCAGCCGTGATGAACGGCATTTCCTTTAAATTATTCTGTGTCATTTTATTTTTACCTCGTGTGTTCGCAAGTGGATTCGGTTCGGGATTTTGTTTCATCGCAGTTTGTCCATTAACTGCAGCCGCCTCTCGAACTTCATCTGCCTTCTGTTCGCCACGCTCGGACTCGCGTAACTCAGTAGCGTTTTCGTCTTTTGTGTGTGAAACAGTAATTTCCGTTTCGACCTTTACAGGTTTTTTCTTGGTAATGGATTCGGTATTTTGCTGAACGAGTGCAAATTTTACTGCTAAAATATGCTCGCAGCGAAATTTTGAATCCTCGATGACGGCTTCTTCAAACTCCAAACAATTACAACGAATTTTCCCCGCTTCATCACGCTTTACTTCATAAGAAGTCTGCCGACCTCGCAGGGAAGGAGTCGAAACGCTGAATCTATCGCCTTCACGATTAACTAAACCCATCGCTGCAATTGATTTCGCACGTTTTTTTCTTTTTTCGCCGTTGTTGCTTTTCTCTGTAATTACCGTCATTTTTTTTTACCTCACTTTTTAAGTAACTTAATTGTTATCATTGATACTTAAAAGATTAATGAAATCATAAATGTTTCATCTGTGAAACATAGTATCACAACACATTTTATGTTGCAAGCGTGAAACGAAGTGTTGCATTTAAAATTTTATTGTGGTAATTTGTTTTATAGATGGCACAGGAAGAATAGAATTACTAACTTCCTGTAACAAATTCTGTAACAGAAAGTGGAGAAAATTATTATGGGAAACAAAATAAAAAATGATGGCTTAATAAGCACCATCGAACTCGGACGAGCGATCAAACGCCGCCGTGAAGAATTAAAACTTAGCCTGCGTGATGTGGCGGATAAAACAAAAGTTTCCGCTTCAACGCTTTCACGCATTGAAAACGGAACGGGGAAACCCGATGCCGACAACATCGCACGTCTGACCGACTGGTTAGATATGCCGATTGATCGTGTAATGCGTAAAAAAAGCAATGCTGATGATGTCGAAGCGGTCGTATATTATCCGCACGAAGCAACGCCGGAAATCGTCGAAGCACATCTGCGTGCTGACAAAAATCTTTCGGAAGACACGGCAAAAGCCCTTTCAGAACTTTTCCGCGTAGCTTATTCGCAATTCAGCAATCCGAAAACAAAAAAATAATCGAAGACGAAAGTTTTAGCTTGGGAGATTTTCAAGATTATGGAAGCGACCAGAAGTTTAGCGAAAGCAAAATTGGGCGAAAATACAAATTTCGCAATTGATACGACATTTGTCCTGTTCTTTTTGGCGGTGGATTTAGGACAAAATTTAAGCGTTATTGCTTTTGACACAATATTTTTGGCGATCACGCTTTTGGCGGTTGCGGTTTTCCCGTATTTTATAAACCTGGACGAGAAACCGGAATTCGGAAACTGGTTACTTGGCAGAAGTTTGATCGTCGGTTTTGCGGTTTTGCTCGGTTTGATGTTCAGACAAACGCTCGGCGTAGTTCTGCCGGAATCATTTCGCTTTCTTCCGTTCACACTTCTGATCGTAACGGCAATGCTCAGTGGCTATATCCAATTTTACAGCTTTTTCAGACTCCGTTTATCAAAATAGGCAAAAGGCGATTTACGGAAGTTGAAAAAAGGGTTCGCGTTTGTAATTTGTGCAGACGCGGATTTTTTTATTACTGTGATAGTTTTTCCAACAAATCAGCTAAATCTGATTTATTCATTTCTTTATTTGCAATCGCAATCATTGCATCATACAAACGCATATCTTCATCAAGAATTAAAAATCCGTTTATATCAAGAAAAACTAAAGCGGATACAAGAGCAGTTTGTTTATTTCCATCGAGAAAAGGTTGATTTTCGGAAATATGGAAGGCATAAGCCGCCGCCATTTCAAACAAATTGGTGTGAAGATATTCACCGCCAAAACTCGCTTGCGGCATCATAACTGCGGATTCGAGCAAGCCTTCATCACGAATTCCGTTAATTCCGCCGTGGGCTTCAAGTTGTTCATCGTGGATAATAAAAACATCGTCGAGAGTTAAAAATTGAGGTTCAATCATTGAGCTAATTTTTTAAGAGTTTCTTTATGATTTTTCATTACACGGCGGGTTGCTTCACGGATTTGATTCGCTTTTTCATTTTCATCAACAGGTTCGATAATCAGCCGTTTGCCATCGGTAACTATTTCAAGTTGGGATTCTTTATCAATTCCCAGTAAATCGAGAATTGGTTTTTCAATGATAATCCCCAAGCTGTTTCCGATAACTGTTAGATTCTTTTTCATAATAACATTGTTATAACAAATGTATAACCAATTAGCAAGAAAATTTTACACCGCAATAGTTTCTTTGACAGGCTGCATCAAGTTACGGATCGCCTGAACCTGTTCAGCCAATTCATAATACTGATTCGGCAGAAGTGCCTGAGCTCCGTCGCATAATGCTTCTTCGGGGCAGGGATGAACTTCGATAATCAGTCCGTCCGCACCCACCGCAACTCCGGCTTTTGCCATCGGATTGACCATATAATTTCTGCCGGTGGCGTGTGAAGGATCAACAATGATCGGCAGATGCGTCAACTGATGAACTGCGGGAACGATTGATAAATCCAAAGTATTTCGTGCGTGAGTTCCGAAAGTTCTGATGCCGCGTTCACAAAGAATAACATCGTAATTTCCTTCCGCCATAATGTATTCGGCGGCAAGCAAAAATTCATCCAAAGTTGCGGACATTCCGCGTTTTAATAAAACAGGTTTGTGGGTTTTCCCGACGTATTTCAAAAGAGAAAAATTCTGCATATTTCTCGCTCCGATCTGGATGCAGTCGCCGTATTTTTCCACCAGATCAACGCCGTGTTCGTCCATCGCTTCTGTTACGATATTCAAACCGAACTGCTCACGAACTTCCGCCAGAATTTTCAAACCGTCTTCACCCTTTCCTTGAAAAGCATAAGGAGAAGTTCTCGGTTTAAACGCACCGCCACGGAAAAATTTAGCTCCGCTGTTGGCAACAATTTCAGCAACTTCAAAAACCTGTTCCGCAGATTCAACCGCACAAGGTCCGGCGATCATCGCAAGTTCATCGCCGCCAATCGTCGCATTTCCAACTTTTATAATCGATTTTTCGGGACGCAAGGCTTTTGAAACTAGCTTATATGGTTTTGTGACGCGAATCGCATCCGCAACTCCCGGCAAATTCTCAAAATGGGCTCTGTCAACCGCACCATCATTTCCCGTGATCCCAATCGCCGTCCGAGCAGCACCCGGCATCGCGTGCGGGCGAAAACCCAATTTTTCAATAACATCATTGACGCGATCAATATCCGCCTGAGTCGCATCCTGTTTCATTACAATTAACATAAAATTTTTATAACTTTTCTATAAATTCAAACTAAATACACTATTTTCTCAAACAATTTTTTGCAAACGGAAATTCAAAATAAGTATTTTGCAAAAGGAACGCCAGCATCTTGTTGGCAATGAACGCTTCTAAGCGTCTAATCAAAGTTGATATAATTCAATGTTTATCTAATCCTTAAAGTTTGCCACGTTTTCTTTCGTGCTATCGCACTCATTGCCAGCAAGATGCTGGCGTTCCATATAAATGCAATTAGCTTGCCAACAAACCGCCGACAAATTCGCCGACATTTTCAACCACTTTATCTTTTCCCGATTTCTCAATCACCGAAACAATCGCCGAACCGACAACCGCCGCATCAGCATATTCCAAAACTTCGTTGACGTGAGCATTTGTCGAAACGCCAAACCCAACCGCAATCGGCAAATCCGTAACTTTTCTCGCCCGTTCAACCAATTTTTTCGCTTCATTACTCAAATCATTACGAGTTCCCGTAACACCAGCCCGCGAAATCGCATAAACAAAACCTCTCGCCGCACTCGTAATTTTCACAAGCCGTTCATCATTCGTCGTCGGTGC
>JBGTKR010000230.1:0-4326 GCA_041744535.1 Pyrinomonadaceae bacterium | reverse complement strand
TACGATTTCCTATGATTTCGGCTTAAAACTCGAAAATATAAACCGACGGAAAAAAGAATTTTCCACATTTCCCGAACCCGACATTTTTCTCGCAATCTTCGATTGTCTGATAATTCACGATTACGATACAAACAAAACTTTTTTAGACGGAAACCCGCAGAAATTTGCGGAAGTAAAAAATTTGATAAATAGTTCTAAAAGATTTACGGATTCTAAAAATTTCACAAAATCCAAAATCAAATCCAATTTCACCAAAGCCGAATACCTTGCAAAAATCGAACAAATCCAAGAATACATACGCCAAGGCGAAACTTATCAGACAAATTTAACCCAACAATTTCGTGCCGAACTGCCGGAAGATTTAACGCCGCAGCAAATTTTCTGGAATCTGCGAAAAAATCATCCCGCCCCATTCGCTTCATTTATCAAACGCAAAACCGATTACGTCGTTTCGATCTCTCCCGAAAGATTTTTTCAAGTAGAGAGTGGAGAGTGGAGAGTTTGGAGAAAGAATTTTTACTCCCCACTCTCCACTCTCCACTCTCCACTAATCAAAGTTTCTCCGATAAAAGGAACTCGTCCGCGTGGAAAAACTTTGATTGAAGATTTGCGGTTAAAAAATGAATTGATTTCCAGCAAAAAAGACCGGGCGGAAAATACGATGATCGTGGATTTACTGCGAAACGACATTGGAAAAGTCTGCGAATTCGGCAGTGTCAAGGTTGAAAAACTCTGCGATCTGGAAGAACATCCGAGCCTTTTTCATCTGGTTTCAACCGTTTCAGGGAGATTAAAAAAAGATACGGATTACGCCGAAATTATCAAAGCCTTATTCCCGTGCGGCTCGATCACAGGCTGCCCGAAAATCCGCACGATGCAGATAATTGACGAACTCGAAACCGTAAATCGCGGACTTTCAATGGGAGCAATCGGATGTTCAATGACGAATTACGAATTACGAATTGCGAATTACGAAGCAAAAAATCCAAAATCCCAAAAATCTCTCCACTCTCCACTCTCCACTCTCCACTCCTCCGTCGCTATTCGCACGATGGTTATACGCGAAAATGAAGCGGTCTTTAATGTCGGCGGCGGGATTGTGATTGACAGCGTTGCAGAAGCCGAATATCAGGAAAGTTTGACAAAAGCCAAAGCGATTATGGAAGCAATCGGAGCACAATAATTTGTTTTTCGGGAACTTTTTCTCGGTTAAGGTGTCTAACTTTAAAATCCTTCAAGGAGAAAAAACTTATGAAACCCGAAATAAACGTAACGCCTTTAATTGATGTTCTGCTGGTTTTGCTGATAATTTTTATGGTCATCTCGCCGCTCGAACCGAGCCGGTTTGAAACGAAAATTCCATCCGAACCAGATAAGACGAATATTCCCGTAACTCCTCATCCCGATACTTTGATCGTTCGGATAAATTCGGATTATTCACTCGATCTAAATCAAACAAAAAATCTCGGCACAATTGAAAAACCTGCAAAATTGCAGACAAGACTCGCCCAAGTATTTTCCGAAAGAATAAAAAACGGCGTTTTAGATGAGAATCTTGCTCAAAAAAATGACCTGCCGATGTCGGATAAGATTCAAAAAACCATCTTTATAAAAGCTCCGAAAAATCTTGCCTATGGAGAAGTTGTAAAAGTGATTGATGCGGTGAAAAAGGTCGGAGCAAAACCGATCAGTCTGCAAATTGACGGTTTAGATTAAATTAGCTCTCAAAATACCATAGATTTTGTGTTATAATTTTCGTATTCGGTAAGGCTTATAATTCCCGAATTTGTTAGTAAAGACTTTTCCCAATTCAACAAATTTCCGAGATTGTGGATTATTACGAAATATTAAAAGTTTCAAATGAGGCGACGACTGCCGAGATAAAATCGGCATACCGCAAACTTGCACGCAAAAAACATCCCGATCTCAACGAAGGAAGCAAATCCCATTCACGCGAATTTGCCAAAATTGCCAAAGCCTATAAAATTTTGGGCGATCCGCAGAAGCGTGCAGATTACGACAAGCAAATTCTTAAAGCCCAATTTTCCAAAAACGGTTCGGTCATAAACAGCGAAAATCCGCACGCCAGCCGTATCCGGCAGATGATTTATGAAAAGCGTTACAACGAGATCATTGACCGTATGATCGCCGAAGAAAGACGGGAATCTTTGGCTTTGCAGGAAATTATTTTTCCGATTGTAGCACTTTTTTTCTCTACCGGATTCGTCGCACTTTTTAAGCCTTTGTTTTGGTCGAAATCAGGTATTTTCGGCAAAATAATTTTGCTGATGCTTTTTATCATCGGCGTTTTGCATCTGCTGAAAAGACTTCACGCCGGATTTGAACGATATACTTATTCTTCTATAAATATATACGATACATTGCTCGCTGAGATCGAAGAAGAAACAAGACCTTATTCACGGATTCAGGCAATAATGTTTCTGATTATCGGTTTATTCGTCAGCCTCGGCACGGGTTTGCTGATCGGCAGTTTTTTCGGTGTGATGACGCAGGCAATGATGCCGCGTATGTTTGCCCCGACGCTTCATTTGGAATTTATTTTCTATCCGCCCATTGTCGTTCTGATCGTTGATATTATGCACTCTTTTGTAACCCGAAATGATTATTAACTTTCCGGCTTAGCTTCGCTTGACATTGAATTATATAGGTTTTATAATCTGTAGTTTATTTAGGTGGAGAAATTTTTCACTTTTTTTTATTTATTATACGGAGTTATTTAATGGCAAATCATCAATCTACAAAAAAACGTATGCGGCAAAATGTTAAACGCCGTGAAATAAATCGCAGCAACAGAGGTCGTCTGCGAACTCAGATCAAAAAATTGCGGGAGGCTCTGGCGGCAAATGATAAGGATTTAAGCCAAACCGAACTTGTTCCGACAATTTCTCTGATTGATAAAATGGTTAATAAAAAGATTTTACACCAGAATACGGCGGCTCGTTATAAATCACGTTTGACGAAGCACGTTAATGAATTGGCTTAAAAAAAATTTTCTTTCATCATAACTTTTCTCCTTTGAATTATAACGGAAGCGAACCTTGAGTAAGTTTGCTTCCGGTTTTTTTTTGTTCAGGAGGCGGCTAATTCACAGACGAGCATTTCAATCTGCAATCTGGGCGTTGCAACCGACGTTTTTATTGCTAAATCCGTTTCCGCCAGTCTTTTTAAAATGGCGGAGAATTTTTCTCTCTCGGTTCTTCTGGCAGTTTCCAGAAAACTCTGCTGTTTGTTGTAAGGCAGACGCATAACTCTCGAAACTTCCTTGCGATCAACGCCTTCGGTCATCATTTCTTTAGCCAGAAAAAGCCTCTGAAAATGATACGAAAGCAAACCGAGAAGCATCAGTGGTTCTGCTCCGTCATCAAGGATTTTCTTCAACGTCTGTAAGGATTTTGTTTTATTTTTGGCAAGCAGATAATCCGCCAGATCAAAGTTTGAAATTTCACGGGAATCGGGGACGAGAGATTCGACCAATTCATAAGTGATAACCGAATCGGGCAGTGCCGCAACAGCTAATTTCTCGACTTCAAGCGTAAGTTTGCGAACATTATTGCCAACCTGTCCGACCAGATAACGCAGTGCTTTTTCATCCGCCGCTGCATTTAATTCTTTCAATTTATCCTTCGCCCAATTTATCATTTCATTATCTTCAAGTGCCTTAAATTCCACCGAAACACAATTTTCAAGCAAAAGTTTCGCCATTCTCAGACGCTTATCAATTTCATCGGCGACAAAGATCACAACCGAACTTTCCGAAGGTCTTGAAAGATAAGATTTCAAGATATTTTCATCTTCTTCTTTTATATTGTTTTTTTGTTTATTGGTCGAGATCGCTATATCGGTTATGCGTATGACGCGATGCGAATCCACCATCGGAAGCTGTTCGGCGGAAGCAATCGCGTGTTTGATCTCCGCCTCGTTCAAACTTATTTCCGATTCGTTAAAATCACGCAGAGATGAATCCTTCAAAGCAATATTAGCAATAGTTTTCGCCGCCAGATCACGAAGATATGTTTCTTCACCAAAAAGCAGATAAACCGGAGCAATCTCTTTTTTTCTAAGTTGACCGCGTAAATTTTCAAGCGAAATAGTTTTCATATTTAAATAAATTTTTCAGTTTATCACTTCTCACTTCTCACTTCTCACCTCTCACTTCTCCTCTCTAACCCCGATTCCGTTGGTGATCGCGGATACCACGGATTCGGCAAATGCTCTTGCTATTCGTTCAACCGCCGGGTCTTCTTCATTAAAAAATGACCGCGGGTCTTGACTGAATTCAAATGAATCACGGAAAATAAAATTCTG
>JBGTKR010000229.1:0-6104 GCA_041744535.1 Pyrinomonadaceae bacterium | reverse complement strand
GCAGGCATTTAATCAGTTTTCTGAAAGCGAGTGGCAAGAACTTCTTGTCGTGATGCGTGATACGGTTCAAAGCGTTTGGCGAAACGTCTGAAACTTAATACCCGCATCAGTATGGTAAAAGACGAAAAACTAAATCCGCATAACTTCTAACGGACATCTCAATCTTATTTTCAGTACGAAACAAAGATGGTACACTTTCTAAAAATTAAGGATAAAATTTTAAGTTGATAAACTTTGCTAAAACGCTTCCGAAGCATTCCATCGTCAAAGAACTTCCAAAATGAATCATATTTTTACCATCGCAAAAAACACATTCCGCGAAGCCGTCCGCGACCGTGTGCTTTATAATCTGATCGTTTTTGTTTTGCTTATCACGGCAAGTGCGATTTTTCTCGGCGAGTTGACCGCCGGACAGGAAGCCCGCACGATTGTTAATCTCGGACTTAGTGCGTTGCTTATCTTCGGCGTGTTTATCGCAATTTTCGTCGGTGTCGGACTCGTTTCCAAAGAGATCGAAAAACGCACGCTTTACACGATTTTTTCAAAACCCATCGGACGCGGCGAATTTATTGTCGGCAAATATCTGGGGCTTTGTCTGACGCTTTTTGTAAATGTTTTGATAATGGGTTTGGGAGTTTCGTTGGCATTGCTTTACGTTGGCGGTGGAAATTTAGCAGTTTCAATTTGGGGAGCGATTATTTTAATTTTCCTCGAACTGACAATAATTACCGCAGTTGCCATAGTTTTTTCATCATTTTCTTCACCCGCACTTTCGGCACTTTTAACATTTCTGGTTTTTGTCATCGGACATTTCAGTTCATCATTAAAAGATTTTGCGGCAAACTTAGGTTCGGCGGCTAAACTTTTCTTTGATGCGGTTTACTATATTCTGCCAAATTTTTCACACTTTGAATTTATTACAAATTCCGCCCACGGCACTTTTCCGCCAACCGCAATGCTCGGCGGGAGTTTTGTTTATACAATAGTTTACGTTGCCATTCTACTTTCAATAACAATACTAATTTTCAGTCGTCGAAACTTAAAATAATTTTCCGTCGGAACGCACGCGACCCGCGTGCATCGCGTGTGCTAACACGCGAAATTAGTTTACGATCTTTAAAGTCGGCAGCAAGTTCTTCGTGCTTTACACTCATTGCACGCGAGTCGCGTGCGTTCCGACAAATGCTGTTACAAATTTAATTTGATTTTTATGAAATCCGATTCCATTAAAACCTACATCGCCGTCGCCGTAATAATCTTCGGATTTGCTGCGATTTTCGGTTTGAGTAATTTTCTGGAAAACAATCGTCCGCCGATGCCGGAAAATTACATAGACGAAGATTTATCTTTGCAAGGCGAAAAGTTGAAGGGTTATTCATTCGGTTTTGAAGGCTTGCTCGCCGATTGGTATTGGATGCGTTCTCTGCAGTATATCGGTGATAAGGTTATAAACAGCACGGAAGAAACCGTCAATCTCGATGACCTCCGACCGCTGAACCCGAAACTTCTTTATCCGCTGCTCTATAATGCGACGACTTTAGACCCGAAATTCACCGAAGTTTATGCTTACGGAGCAGTCGTTCTGCCCGCGATCAATCCGACGCAGGCGATAGAATTTATAAAAAAAGGAATTGCCGATAATCCCGACGACTGGCGGCTTTATCAGCATCTCGGTTATATCTATTGGAAATTAAACAAATATAAAGAAGCGGCGGAAGTTTATCAAAAAGGTTCACAGATAAAAGATGCTCCGCCGTTTATGAAACTAATGGCGGCGAAAATGAAAACCGATGCCGGAAGCCGCGAAACCGCCCGGCAAATTTATCGGCAAATGCTTGATGAATCACAAGATACACAGACAAAGGAAAATGCTAAACTACGCCTTTTGCAACTCGATTCGCTGGACGAAATTGAAGCGATTCAAAAAGCTCTGACACAATTTAAACAACAAAATGGACGCTGTGCAAACAATTGGCAGGAGATTTTTCCGCTTCTGCAAAATATCAAACTTCCAAATAACAAAGATTTTCGCGTTGATGACAAGGGAAATATCGTTGATCCAACCGATGCTCCGTATTTGATTGATAAAGAAAGTTGTCGGGTAAAATTGGACTTGGAAAAAACGAAACTTCCCAAAATTTAATATGAATTACATCGTAGAAATCGAAAATTTAACAAAGGATTACGAAAAGGGATTCCTGAAAAAGAAAAAAATTCGTGCGTTGGACGCTCTTGATTTGAAGGTTGAAGCGGGGCAAATCTTCGGATTCTTAGGCGGAAACGGGGCTGGAAAATCTACGACGATAAAACTTCTAATGTCCATAATTTTTCCGACGGAAGGTTCGGCGAAGATTCTCGGCGAAGATATTTCCAATGTGAAAATGCACTCGAAGATCGGTTATTGTCCCGAAAATCCTTATTTTTATGATTATTTGAAAGCGTCGGAATTGATGAATTATTTTGGTGAATTGTTCGGGTTGGATTCGGCGAAAAGAAAGCAAAAAACTGAGGAATTATTGACCAAAGTCGGCTTGGACGAAAAGGATTGGAACAAGCAATTACGCAAATTTTCCAAAGGAATGCTGCAACGAGTCGGGCTGGCACAGAGTTTGATAAATGAGCCGGAAATTGTTTTCTTGGACGAACCGATGAGCGGGCTTGATCCCGTCGGCAGACGCGAAATCCGCGAATTGATCGCCGGATTACGCGAAAAAGGAACAACCGTTTTTATGTCGTCGCATATTTTATCCGACATCGAAGCACTCTGCGATAACGTGGCGATTTTGCGAAACGGAAAATTGACCGCTCAGGGAAATTTACAGGATTTATTGACCGCAAGCGGCGAAACACAAAGTTTTGAAATAAACGTCAAAGGCGTTTCCGCCGAAGTTTTGGAAAATGAAATTTCAAATATCGCCGGAGCGACTATTATTGCAAAACCGAATGGAGCAAATATTCACGTTTTAAATGAAAACGACATTGAAAAAGTCCTGCAAATCAACAAAAAAACGGGCGGAAATCTTGTTTCCATTCAGCCCGTTAAACAATCGCTTGAAGAACTGTTTTGATAATGGATAACGGATAATGGATAGTGGAAAATGAAGAAATGTTTTTATTATCCATTTTCCACTATCCATTATCCGTTATTTTTCGCCGTTTTAATTGATGTGGTCAGGATTTTTTGTAATTCATTGCAGTCTATGATTAGAGATTCGGATTGTTTTTCAGTTATGTATTGCGAATCACGCAGAAGACACAGCCAGTATTCCGTTTCAAATGCTTCTTTATGGGCAATTGAAAGTTTGTGAATAAAATCCGCTTTTGATTGAGCCTGATTTCCTTCGGTAATATTTGCCCCAATCGAAGTTCCCGCCCTTAAAACCTGTTTCGATAAAACAAACTCTTTCTTTTCTTCAACCAAATATTTATAAAGTTTAATAACCCGCAAAGCAAATTTATAAGACTTATCTTTCAAAATATTCTCTTTATTATCCATTTTCCACTATCCATTATCCATTAAAATAAATTATCCATTTTCCACTATCCGTTATCCATTATTTAGAGAATCTGATTGCCGTTACCTTCCATCGAACATTGGCACGGTCTGCCGCCGGATCAAAACCTGAAATATTTACAACTACATTAATCGTTTCATTCGGCTGAAGCGTTTCCTGTTTTTTCGGGATAATCAGCACGTTTTTTTCCTTTATGGTTTTGTTATAGACATCAACTACTTTGACGTTGACTTCGAGTCCGTCCAGAGTTTTGTCGCCTTTGTTGCGGATTTTTCCGGCGATATTCATCAGGATCGTGCCGAGTCCGGTGCGTGCCTGAGTCGTGCGGTTCATATCGGTTGTGATGATTATTTCATTCGTATATTTTTCAAACTCCGGCGTGCCTTCGAGAAATGCTCCCTTTAATTCTTCCTGTTTTATTTGTTCGGTTGAAGGAATCATTGCGATCAAACCGATAAGCCCCGCAATAATCAATAAACCGACGATTCCGCCGATAATCAAACCTTTGTTTATTCCCTTTTTCTCTCTATTTTCCTGTAAAAAATCAACCATATTTTCCCCTCGAATGGATTAGACAAGCGTTTTTATTAAATGTTCCAAATAGGTTATCATTTTATTTGAAAAAATCTGAAATTGAATACAAATAATTTCTCCTCTTTCAAATATTTTGATGCCCGAACAAGCCTTTAAATTATTTAGTGCCGACGCTCCGAAACCCGAATTTGTCGAGGTCGCTTTGCCGATTCCGCTTCGCCAGACTTTTACGTATTCGATTCCCGTCGGGATGCGAGAAGTCATTCAAATCGGTTCGCGTGTTCTCGTTCCTTTCGGTGCAAGACATCTGACAGGTTACGCCGTGATTCTGCACGAAACTTTAAGTGAAGAATTAGAGATCGAAGAATCTGCCGTCAAGGAAATTGCCGAACTACTTGATGATGAACCGCTTGTAACCGAAGAAATACTTCAACTTACGCAATGGGCGGCGGACTATTACGCTTCTTCGTGGGGCGAAGTTTTAAAGGCATCGCTGCCCGCCGGAATCAATGCGACGGTTGAGGAAATTATCAATATAAATTCACGCGGACAAGATGAATTGACCAAGATCGAAACAAGCAAAACGATAAAACTGCAAGTTTTGAATTTTTTAGAAGAAAACGGCGAAACGGCTCTGCGTGAACTCAAAAAACATTTTGGTGCGGGAAAAACTATGCGTGCCGTTAAATCGCTTTTGTCGCTGGATTTAATAAACAAATTCAGCCGCACGATCACAAATAAAGTCAAACCGAAACGCCGCAAAGCCGTCCGCCTTTTGCCGATTGATAATCACAAACCGGATGCGAAAAAATTAACCGATGTTCAGCAGAAAATTATAAAATTTTTGCTCGAATTTAACGGCGAAATTCTTTTTACAGACTTGATCGAAAAAGCGGATGTCGGTGCTTCGCCGATAAACACGCTGGCAAAATACGGTTTTGTCGAAGTTTTCGTCAAGGAAGTTTTCCGCGATCCTCTGTCGGAAGCGAAAATTCCCGAAATACAGGATTTGATTTTAACCGAAGAACAGGAAAATGTTTTGAGCCAAATAAATTCGGCTTTAGACATCGGAAAATATAAAGCGTTCCTGCTTCACGGCGTAACGGGAAGCGGCAAAACCGAAGTTTATATACGGGCGATGAAATCGGTTTTGAACCTTGAAAAATCGGCTTTGATGCTCGTGCCGGAAATCGCTTTAACGCCTGTTTTTTCCAAACGTCTGCGGGCGGTTTTCGGCGATGAAGTAGCGATATTGCATTCGTCGCTTTCGACAGGAGAACGCTTTGACGAATGGCGTAGAATCCGTAAAGGCGATGCGAGAGTCGTTATCGGCACACGCTCGGCGGTTTTTGCACCGCTCAAAAATCTCGGTTTGGTCGTCGTTGATGAAGAACACGATACTTCCTACCGCCAACACGAAATGCCCTTTTATAACGGGCGTGATGTGGCAATCGTTCGGGCAAACTTTGCCGATGCGATTGTCATTTTAGGTTCGGCAACTCCGGCACTTGAGAGTTTTCATAATGCAAGCACGGAAAAATATGACTATTTAGCTTTGCCGAATCGCGTTGGAAACCGTCCGCTGGCAACGGCGGAAATTATTGATATGCGGGAGGTTTTTAAAGAAGCCGGAAAAGACCCGATATTTTCGCCCGCTTTGGTTGAAGCGATTCGGGAAACGCACGGGCGAGGCGAGCAGTCAATAATTCTGCTTAACCGACGCGGATTTTCGCAGTTCGTTTTGTGCCGAAGCTGCGGCGAAACGATCAAATGCAACAACTGCGACATCACTCTGACTTATCACAAACGCGAACAAAAACTCGTCTGTCATTACTGCAACCACCGCGAAAAAGTGCCGAATAAATGTCCAAAGTGCGAAAGCAAATTTTTGTATTTTATGGGCGAAGGAACGGAGCAGATCGAAAATCTTTTGCAGAGAAAATTTTCCGAACTGCGGATTGCCAGAGTTGACCGCGACACGACGAAACGCAAACACGAAATGGAAAATGTGCTTTCGGCATTCAGCGACAGAAAACTCGATATGCTCGTCGGAAC
>JBGTKR010000228.1:0-6604 GCA_041744535.1 Pyrinomonadaceae bacterium | reverse complement strand
TGCTTCGATCTTTCTTCCCGCATTGAGTTCGTTTTGAACCTCGGCGAGTTTTAATTCTTTCTGTTCACGCAAAGCGAATTCGGTCGGTTTTGCCGCTTCTATTTCGACCTGATGAACCGCCGTCGAAGGCACGATTATTTTCCCCTTGCAGTGATAACAGGTTTGAAAAGGCGTATCCCCACTTTGATACTGCAAATTTTTAAAACACGACGGACACTGAAATAAAACACTACTCATAATTTCACACACCTTATTGATTCAAAAATTGCGAAACATCAATCTCTTCGCCGCGTTCAATTGCTTCAACCGTTTCTTTTGCCACCCGCAAACCCGTGCCGAACTTTTCGCGGAAAATCTTGATCGCTTCTATTTTATCACCCGTTTCAAGTTCATTCTTGATCCTGATTATAACCGAATTTATCTGCGTTTTATCGGTTTCTATTTCATCCGCCGAAATTTTTACCGAGCCGTCCTGACCGGCAAAAGGCGAATTTCCCTGCGGAGCAACAATTTCATCAACCGCTTTTTTGGTTTCTACCGCGTGTGTGCCGATCTTTTCCTGATAAACTTCAAACTTTTCAATTTTCGCATCAGCGTCAATCGAATCTTCATCCTTCGGCAAACCGCTTCCCGGCGTTAATTCGTTTGTAACCTGTTCGACATCAACGGGTTTGTCATTGACAAGGCTGGCAAAATCTTCGGATGCCAGTTTTTGCTCATTTTTATAAAGCATATCCGAAGGCACGATGACGGGTGCATTACACGCTTTGCACGTCTGAAAAATTGATTCGCCGCCCGCAAATTCCATCGGTTCGGCACAAGATGGACAATTAAATTCTTTCGCCATAATTTTTTTCCTTGAAACTTCTTATTGCATTATTGCAACTAAATTCTTTTGAGTTAAAATTCAAATCGAAATAAAATCACAAACGAGGAATTCAGCAACAATGATAAAATATTTTACATACACTTTATTTTTAATTCTAACATTTTCTTTGTCAGGTTTCGCCCAAAAAGCGGGTAATGCAAAAAACGAGGTTTTAACAAAGGAAGTTAATGAAACTTTTGAACGCCTCGTCGAAGGAATAAATCAGGCTGACGCGGACAAGGTTATGAGCGTTTATAACAACGATCCGAAAACTTTGTTCTTTAATTACAACGGCACAGCGACGATCGGTTGGCAAAATATGTATGACAACCGCAAATCTTCTTACGCCAAACGCTCGAATGTGAATCTGGAAATCACGGGTTTGCGAATCGAAATGCTGAGTCCGACGAGTGCTTACGCTTCCTGCAAATGGAAACAAACACAGGAGTTTGAAGGCAAACTCGAACAATCAACCGGACGTATGACGCTTGTTTTCAAAAAGATCGGCAAAGACTGGAAAGTTCTGCATCTGCACACTTCGCCCGATTCTTTCCCGTCGGAAGTCGTCATTCCGGCTTCGGAGAAAGCCACGCCTGAAAATTAATTTTTAGCCACAGAGAAGAAAAGAGAGTAAGTTAAGATTATTTTAAACACTTTCAGATAATTAAGAACTCTATGTTTTCTCTGTGGCTATTTCTTTTCTAAAATTACTTGAGCAGTAGCGTGTTCGGTGGTGTGTGAAATTGAAAGGTGAATATTATCGGCTTTTAATTCTTTTAATAATTTTTCCGCTTCGCCGCTTATATTAAAACTCGGAACGCCCTGTTCATCGTTTATAATTTCAATGTCGTGCCAAGTGATTTTTCCACGCCAACCCGTTTTCAAAGCCTTTAAAAATGCTTCCTTTGCCGCAAATTTTCCCGCGTAGGATTGTGCCGCCGCCGCACCTTTTGAATCGCAGTATTTTCGTTCAGGTTCGGTAAAAACGCGGCTTACAAAACGCGGTGTTCTTTCGATAGTTTCGCGGATGCGGTAAACTTCTATTATGTCTATGCCGATTGATAAAATCATAGCTGGTTCAGAGTTTAGAGTTCAGGGTTCAGAGTTAAAATCCGAAGACCAAAGACCAAAGACCGAAGACCAAATCTTAACAGAGAAAGGGTTTTATTGGCGAGAGAAGAACGGTGTCAAAGTTTTGGTTTGCAAAGCGTTGGAAGAAAACGGGTTTGCAAACGGATTTTCGACGCGGCTCGGCGGAGTTTCTCCGTTTCCCGAAAACGATCTGAATTTAGCGGGTTTCGGCGAAGATTCGGATGAAAATATCGCTGAGAATCGAAAGCGTTTTTTGAATGTCTTTGACGATGATTTTCAGCTTTCAACCGTTTGGCAGGTTCACGGCGACGGAGTAAAAAAAGTTTCCGATGCGGAAAATGCGAAAAATACTGAGGAAAAATTTGATGCAATTATCTCTGATTTGCCGAATTTGCTTCTCGGTGTAAAAACCGCCGATTGTGTTCCCGTTTTGATCGGCGACGCAAAAACAAGAGCGTTTTCCGCCGTTCACGCGGGTTGGCGTGGGACGGTTGAATCAATTGTCGTCAAAGCAATTGAAAGGATGAAAAGCGAATACGGCACAAATCCCGCAGATTTAATCTGTGCCGTCGGTCCCGCCGCAAGCTGCCGAGGTTATGAGATCGGGCAAGAGGTAATTGATGCGTTTTCCGCAAAGTTTTCCACAGGTGGAAAACTTTTTACACAAACCCGTAAAGGACACGCACTCATAGATTTACATATTGCCAACAAAGAACAAATATTAAGCGTCGGAGTTCCCGAACAAAATATTTTTACCGCACCTTTCTGCACGATGGAACGCACCGACCTGTTTTTTTCTTATCGTGCTGAAAACAAAAAATTCGGCAAAACGGGACGTTTGATGTCCGTCATTGGAAAAACTCAGCCTTAAAGTTTTCAAAAATTTTATTGACCTCAAAACAAAAAGTTTGTAAAATTTTACTGATCAAAACTAAATACTCTGTAAATTAAGTTTTTTAACTGTTCGATCTTTGCGTCTGTGCGGGAAATTAAATTTTGTTATTTCAGCAGTTTGAGATTTCCCGCCAAGTTGCCAAGAACGCAAAGATGAAGCCAAGAAATTTAAATTACAAAATCCTAAATCTTAAACTCCTTAAAAAATATGAAGTTACGTTATTTAAATCTCGCTCTGCTCTTTGTTCTGCTTTTTTCATTTTCGTCTTTTGCAAAAGAATCAGCAAAAGATGAATGGATAAGCGTCCGCTCGAAAAACTTTTTTCTGATCGGCGATGCCAAGGAAAAGGACATCATCAAAGTTGCGACAAAACTCGAACAATTTCGGGAAGTTTTCAAGCAGCTTTTCCCCGGAACAAAATTTGATTCCGCGATTCAGACGAATGTGATCGTCTTCAAAGATTCAAAATCCTACAAACCTTTTAAGCCTAAAAATGCGAAGGGCGAAGCGGACAAATGGATCGCCGGATATTTTCAGTCGGGCGAAGATGTCAATTACATAACGCTTTCGACCGACGGCAAACTGGAAGACACTTACGGAACTATTTTTCACGAATATGTTCATTATCTGCTCAATACGAATTTCGGCGAAACCGAAGTTCCGCCGTGGTTTAATGAAGGATTAGCCGAATATTATCAAACATTCAGCATCGAAGACGATCAAAAAGTTACACTCGGCGGCTTGCAGGACGGACATTTATATCTCCTGCAGAAAAGTCAGTTAATTCCGCTGAAGGATTTTTTTACCGTCAATAATTATTCACTTCATCAAAACGGCAATCACTCCCGCAGTGTTTTTTATGCACAGGCTTGGGCTTTGATTCATTATTTGATTCAGGGAAACGGCGGAGTTAATTCGGAGTCTCTGAATAATTTTTTGAAACTTGTTATAAATGATGTCGAACCCGAAAAAGCATTTAAGCAGGCTTTTAATACCGATTATGAAGCGATGGAAAAGGAGCTGCGAAAATATGCCAAGCAGAGAACATTTAAAACTACGCTGGCGACCTTTAAGAATAAACTCGTATTCGATACGGAAATATCCGTCGTTCCGCTTTCCGAAGCCGATGCGAATGCGTATCTGGGCGATCTGCTTTATCACACGCACGAATTGGATGATGCCGCGAATTATTTACAAAAATCTCTCGATCTGAATGCAGATCAGAGCCTTGCAAATACTGCTTTCGGTCTTGTAAAAATGCGTCAGGGAAAATTCAATGAAGCAAAAAGATATTTGGAAAAAGCAGTTGCCGCCGATCAAAACAATCATTTGATTCATTACAAATACGCATATATTCTAAGCCGCGAAGATTTGGATGAGTTCGGTTACATTTCCCGATTTCCCGACGAAAAAGCGGAAGCAATGCGAAAATCCCTGCTTAAAGCCATACAGATAAATCCGCAATTTACAAGAAGTTACGGTTTACTTGCGTTTATCAATCTGGTTAACGGCGAAAAGTTGGACGAATCGGCGGCACTTTTGAAAAAAAGTCTGTCAATAAAACCCGGCGATCAGGACGCACTTCTTCAACTTGCTCAAATTTATCTGCGGCAGGAAAATTTTAAGGAAGCCGAAAGTGTTGCGGAAAAATTGATAAAATCGGCGAGTGAAGAATCGGTTCGCAAAAGTTCCGAAAATCTTTTGAACTCCATAAAACAGATCGAGGAACAGAAAGCGAGAATCGAAAAATCCCGCAGCGAATATGAAAATTCACGAACCGAAGCGAGAAACACGGACAATTACGAACCTCCGAAACTCATCCAAAGAGATTCTTTAAGCAAAGAGGAATTGGAAAAAATCGAGCGGGAAGAAAAAATTTACGGTATAAACAGAATGTTAAAAACTCCGAATGAAGGCGAAGCCCGGATTCTCGGCTACATCCAAAAAATTGCCTGTGCCAACGGCGAAGTTATTTACACGGTTAAAACCAAAAACGGAAATGTTATGTTACAGAGCAAAGATTTTCAATCATTGGATTTGATGGCAAGCACCGAAGTAGCGGAAGATAAAATGGTCGGCTGTAATGCTCAATTGCAGGATGTTCACAGCATTGTAACTTACCGGAAGGAAACAAATCCCAAGACAAAAACAGAAGGAATTGTTCTCGGAATTAATTTTGTCCCGGACTTTTTCGAGTTCAAAACCGCCGAACAGATCGCCGCTAAAAAAACCGTCGTCATCGTAGATGAAGATATGGAACAAATGCGAAAAGACACGATGATGCAGGGGATCAGAGATGCTCTGCGAAAACCGCAGGCGGGCGAATTACGCGGCATCGGAATAGCCGAAAGCATCGAATGCGGACGCAAGGATATAACTTTTAACGTCAGCATCGGCAATAAAAAATTAAAGCTCAAAGCAGATTCGCCGCAGGATGTATTGATCGGCGGTTTTACACCTGAAATGGAACAAGTCCGACTCGGCTGCGGAGCAAAATTTCCGCCGATAAAAGCGGTTATTACATATCGTCCCGACGACAAAAAAGCTGATGAAGGCAAAGCCGTTTCGCTGGAATTCGTTCCAAGCAGTTTTGAATTCAGATAAATATGCAAAATTTACCGCGTATTTATTCTTTGTGCAAATAACTTTTTTCTAAAATCTCACGTATAAATGTTGGAATACATTTATCACTTTAAAAAAGGGAGTTAAAAATTATGAAAATCAGAAATTTTTCAAAGGCGATTTTTGTGTCGTTTTTGTTGCTGACATTTACGTTTGCAGCATTTTCACAAGCGATGATGAAAATGCCGGACGGAGTGAAAAAGATCACATCCGTTGAAGGAGTTACCGAATATCGTTTGGATAACGGGCTGAAAGTTTTGCTCTTTCCCGATAATACGAAACAGACAATCACGGTAAATATGACTTATCTGGTCGGTTCACGCCACGAAAATTACGGCGAAACGGGAATGGCACACCTGCTCGAACACCTTGTTTTCAAAGGCACGCCGAAACATCCGAACATTCCGGCGGAACTTACTTCGCACGGAGCGAGTCCGAATGGAACAACGAATTCAGACCGCACGAATTATTTTGAAACATTTTCGGCAACTGACGAAAATCTCGAATGGGCTTTGGATTTGGAAGCCGACCGAATGGTTAATTCCTTTATCGCCAAAAAAGACTTGGATTCTGAGTTTTCCGTTGTCCGCAACGAACTCGAATCGGGCGAAAATAGTCCTTTCCGCGTTCTGTTTCAACGCAGTTTGGCAGCGGCTTACGACTGGCACAATTACGGAAAATCAACCATCGGAGCAAGGTCTGATGTTGAAAATGTTCCGATTGACCGCTTGCAGGCGTTCTATAAAAAATATTATCAACCGGACAATGCGGTTCTGCTCGTCGCCGGAAAATTCGACGAGATGAAAACGCTGAATATTATTAAAGAAAAATTCGGAGCAATCCCGAAACCGACACGAACTCTGCAGCCGAATTATACGGTTGAACCGACACAGGACGGCGAAAGAATGGTAGTTATTCGCAGAGTCGGCGATATACAGATGGTCGGTTCGAGTTATCACGTTCCGCCCGCGTCGCACCCGGAAGCCCCGGCAGTCGAGATCGCGGCACAGATTTTGGGCGACACGCCTTCCGGCAGACTTTATAAAAATCTGGTTGAAACCAAAAAGGCGGTTTCTGTCAGCAACATCAATTTCGAGTTCAAAGAACCGAGTTTTCTGATGTTTATC
>JBGTKR010000227.1:0-2912 GCA_041744535.1 Pyrinomonadaceae bacterium | reverse complement strand
AAATCTATGAAATACGAAACAATCGCCGAAGTTTACGAGGCAAACGATAAAATTCACGAAAATCTAAAATCAATCGTCAGCAATCTGACCGAAGAACAGGCGGATTTTCTGCCGGAAGGCGGCAAATGGACGGTTGCACAGATTGTTGAACACATAGCTAAGGTTAATGACGGTATGACAAAAATCTCCGCCAAACTGCTTTCCAAGGCTCAAACTGAAGGAAAAAAATCGGATGGGAAAGTAAAGCTATCCGAAGCGTTTTTACAGGGAGTTGCCAAAGTCGCCGAGCAAAAACTGGAAGCACCTGAGATCGTTCACCCCGAAGGCACGCAAACCATTGCCGAATCTCTTAAAGCGATAGACCAAAATCGGCAGAATTTAGAGAATTTACGCCTGCTGTTTGAAACCGTCGAAGGAACGGAAGTTAAATTTCCGCACCCGGCATTCGGAGAAATAAATGCTCACGATTGGCTGGCACTTATCGGCGGACACGAATTTCGGCACATCAAGCAGATACAGAAAATTCTGGCTCAGCAATAACTTTGAAAATTTCCGGATATTTAAATTTAAAAGCAACTTGTGCAGCAAATAGTGCTTCTTAATGTTTGAAATTTTGGCGATAAAAGTGTTCTTTCAGTAAAATCAAAAAAATTTATTTATATCAGAAGTGAGAAAGCGGGGGACGGGGGTAGCCCACTTTCTTACAGGCTCAGTCTTGACTATTACTTTTAAGACTGGGCTTTTTATTTTTGCAAATTAATGATCTACCTGCAAAAAAACCGGATTTCAATCTCCGGTTTGCAAATTACCTTCTTCATTTGATACTCAAAAAAGTTTCATCTAAACTAATATAGTTTTTGCCCTTGTAGCTCAACGGTTAGAGCAGCAGACTCATAATCTGTTGGTTGGAGGTTCGAATCCTCCCGAGGGCATAATTTTATAGATTGCTAAGTTCAATGTTCGGCTACAAATAACTGAATTTATTGGGTTTAGCGGTTTCTTATTTTTTCACACTATTCACATAAAACGTATATTTCACACAGAAAGTGGAGAGAAAGTGGAGAGTAAAATTAATCTTTGACTTAAAGCTGATATTAATTCTTTCACCTAAATAGTAAAGTATATAAAGATTCTACATCGTATCTGCACGGACAGGAATTGGTTTCACAATTCGGACAAAAAATATTTTTTCTGGAGCTGCTAATAGTAGCGTTTCGAGAATAGATTTTTACTTTTACCTTTTTATTTTTATTATTTATTAATCCTTTACCCTCGATATTGATATATGGGATATTATCCTTATCAAATTTTTGCGATAAACTTTTGATTTCCCTATTGTTAAATAAAGAAAAGTTTAACTTAGAATCAACCGAGTTATAAAAAACTACAGAGTCATTACTAATTTTTAAATCGCCTAAAATAAGCTGCAATTTGCCGCCGCTTTTATTAAATGCTCTGACTGGAAGCGTTATTTCCTTTCCAAGTTTTAAGGCTTCACGCAAATAATTACCGGCTCTGGAATCTCCCTGATAATAATATCCTAATCCTAAAAAGAAAATAGCATCGGGATTTTGCGGTTGAAGAGATAAAATCTTTTCAGAGTTTTCAATAGCGGTTGAATAATTACCGTTCTCAAAAGCAGTTTCAGCATCTTCCAATAACTTATTAATCGGTAATGGTTTTAACGTGAAAGTCATCTGATTTTTCTGACCGTAGTTTGATACCGTCAAGTTTTTGCTTTCGGAAATATAACCCTCTTTATTTATTGTAACTTTGTAATTTCCGAGCGGAAGTTTAATGTCGTAAAGTTCTTTGCTTAGAGCGGTAAATTCCTGCGTTTTGTTGGTAGTAATATTTTTCAGTTCTATTTTAGTGTGTTCAACATTGGAATTTATTGACAAATAAGCTATCGCCGGATTTAGAGTTACCGACAATAAATTCGGTTTTTCAGAGCTGATAATGATCTCTCTGTTTTCTTCTATAAACCCCGGTTTTCTGACCGTTAAATTATATTTTCCGATCCGCAAGTCTTTTATTAACAGTAAGGAGTCTGTGGAATTTGTAACATTAGAATTTTCATAAATTACATCACCGTTTTGGTTTGAAATAATAACTTTACAATTGAGTTCATTTATAACCAAGTTCAAATTAGCATACGAACTTTTAGAAGAAGTTGATTTTCTTCTAGGTTGACTTCGTGGTTTGGGACTTCTCGATTGAGTCTTCGTCTGCGGGTTGGCATTGGAACTTTTTTTTTCAGGTGGCTTTGTTGTAGATTTCGGTTTTGTGGTTTTCTTTCTACCGGGAGCAGTTCCTTGGGCAGATATTTCCACACTCCCGGCAAGGCAAATTAAAAGAATTACCGAAAGAAGTATTTTTAGTAGATAAATTATTTTAATTTGGCGATATACTTTTGGCACATCTAAAACCCGTGTTTCCATAATCTTGTTCATTTCTTGCTCCCCAAGCCCCGCGAAATGTCGCAGTAGCATTCTCTTTTGGACTTCCCCAAAATCCGCCGCGTATGATCTTCGGATTTTTAGATTCAGTAGAAAAATCCTTTCCATCCGGATACGGCTTGGCATCGCTGCTTGTCCATTCCCAAGCATTGCCGACCATATCGTATAATCCGAAAGGTGATCTGCCTTCGGTAGATGCAACCTCTATCATTCCTTTATTTTTATTTCCGGCGTTTGCAGAATCCGCTTTCCATTCGTTTCCCCACGGATATAAACGATTGTCTTTGCTTCTGGCAGCAAATTCCCATTCTTCTTCCGTCGGCAGTCTTTTCTCCGCCCAATTTGCGAAGGATTTTGCATCGTCCCAATTTACGCCCGTAACAGGATATTTAGCCTGACCGTTTGGAAAATCTTTATCCTTCCAACTCGGCGGCGGATTATAATTTGTTTCGG
>JBGTKR010000226.1:0-5215 GCA_041744535.1 Pyrinomonadaceae bacterium | reverse complement strand
GCTAAAATCCCTTTCCGCTTCGCCGCCCAGAAATTGCGGGCTTCCATATTCGGCATCGAGCGTCGGATTCGGGCGAAAACCGGCTTGCAACAGTCTGCCTTCGGCAATCGCCAGACGCTGCCGTGCCGCTAATAAATCATTTCGACGGCTGCCGCCAAGTTCGATCATGCGGTCAATCGTCAAACCGTCCTGCCCGACAAATTGAGCGGAAGACAGTTTTACCGACGGCTGAGTCGGAGCGAGAATCGGCGGGTCTTGGGAAAAAACGGAGATACTAAAAACAAAAAACAGCATCCCCAAATATAGAAGATAAAAATGAAACTTCACTTCATTTTCCCTGCCCTTGCTCGACAAACTTTTTTCAAAAATATATCTGTTTTTCATTTTCAGGCGGAAACAGTTTCTTCCCCGATTTGGTTTTTACCAGCCATTCGCCACGCGAAATAAAAAAGAACTCCGAACAATCCCAAGACAATCGCACCGGCTAAAAAAAGCAAAACCGTTCCGAGCCAACCCGCGCCGACTGCCGCCGTTTCCGCCGACGAATGAGCGACTTCAACCCCTGAAAACGTCGCCGTGTCGGTTTCGCCGTCGTAAGTCAACTTTGTGCGAACCGTATAAACGCCTTCAGGCAAAGCGGGAATTTTTACAATAAAACTTCCCGCCGAATCGGTTTTTTCCGTTTCCGCCTGCGTTACCGCACCGTTTGCCGCTTCGATCTCGATTGCCGGATTTGCATTTTCCGCCGCTTCATTCGTTTCAAATTTGGTTATAAAAAACCGTGCCGTAGTCGCCGTGTCCGGTTCAAGCACCGGATGTTTCAGCATTACCTCGAAACCGCCGAGCCGCGAAGTGTGCAGAACAGTTCCTTTTGCAGTCGTCGCCGTTTTCGGTTTTTCATCGCCGTGATCTTCACCGCCGTGTGCTGAAACCGGCACGGCAGTTCCAAATACAGCAAAAGTAATTGCCAACAAAAGAGCCGCCGCTAAACTTCGCAATTTAAAATTGATGTTTATTGCTTTCATATATAAATCAAACTGATTATAGCTTCCAAACAATCGGTTAAGCGAGCTAACCGATAGAATTTTCTATTTCTATTAAGCAAAGCGTGTGCCGAATTTGGTTTTTCTTTGCACATTTGTTTTGATCTGATAAATAGTAAAGTTTCGTGTGATTTTAATTTTGTGTGAAAGACAAAATCGCCGGATTACTTGCCTGCACACAAACACGGATGTCTGATAACAAACAGCCGCAGTTGATTTTCATATATCAACAGCAATAAAGCATTTAATATCATCGGTAGAAATTCTGGTCTTCAATATTCATTCTTGTTTACAAATGTGAAAAATGTGTTAGAAAAGTTTATAATCAAAAAGTTTATAAATTTTATAAATAAAGAAAAAGAAAATAGCTTTACACCGGGATAAATAAATGATCGCAGAAAATCTAAGCGGATTTGAGAATTTGCCGCAGACTTTGCCGCACTATTGTATCGAATCCTTCAGACGCTATAAAAAATCTGATGCTCTCAACTATAAATCGAACGATTCGTGGACGCATATTGCGGGCGAAGCGGTGATTGAGAAGATAAAACACATCGCTTTGGGATTGTCCGATCTAGGGGTGAAGGCGGGCGATAAGGTGGCGGTCATTTCGGAAAATCGTCCCGAATGGTCGCTTACCGATCTGGCTATTTTATCCTTACGTGCGGTGAATGTGCCGATCTATACGACTCAGGCGGTTGAGCAGATACGTTATATTCTGGAAGATTCCGGCTCGAAGATGCTTTTTGTTTCGGGGAAAAAACTCTGGAAACACGCCGAAAATGCGATTCAAAGTGTTGAGCGTCTGGAGAAATTGATATTTTTTGATGATGATGCAAAACCCGAACACGACAGACGGGCGATGACGCTTGCCGATATTGAAGAACGCGGCAAAGAACTCGATGAAATTGACGAGAAGACTTTTGAAAAACTTCTCGCCCAAGTTAAGACCGACGATTTAGCAACGATAATTTATACATCGGGAACGACGGGCGAACCGAAAGGCGTTTTGTTGACGCACGAGAGTTTTGTTTTCGACATTATTACAATTTCAAAGGGTCTGCCGATTCGTCCGACGGATCGTTCGCTGGCGGTTTTGCCGCTTTCGCATATTTTTGAACGCACCGTTTTTTATGTGCTTTGCTCAAACGGCGTGGCGATTCATTATTGTGCGTCATTTGATCAACTCGCACCGAATTTGCAGGAAGTTAATCCGACGATTATGACTGCCGTGCCGCGTCTGTTCGAGCAGGTTTATCACAAGATTGTCAAAAAAGGACGTGCGGCGGGCGGTGTTAAAACGAAGTTGTTTAACTGGTCTTTGCAGGTCGGGCAGGATTATTGGGACAAAAAGGAAAAACGCAAAAGGGTTTCGCCCGCACTTGCCGCCAAACATAAATTGGCAAGTAAACTCGTGTTCTCAAAATGGCGTGCAGGTGTCGGCGGTTCTTTAAGATTTTTCGTTTCGGGCGGAGCTCCGCTTTCCAAGAAGTTATCATACGCATTCTGGGCGGCGGGAATTCCGATTCTACAAGGTTACGGGATGACGGAAGCCTGCGTTGTCTGTGCAAATCGTCCCGAAGATAACAAGGTCGGCTCAATCGGCATTCCGTTTGACGGAATCGAAATGAAAATTGCCGAAAAGGACGGCGAAATCCTGATCCGCGGCAAAAATGTGATGCAGGGATATTTGAATAAGGATGAAGAAACGGCGAAGGCTCTGGATGCAGACGGTTGGTATCATACAGGCGATGTCGGATACAAGGATTCGGACGGGCATTTTTATATTACTGACCGCATTAAGGATTTATTTAAACTTTCAAACGGTAAATACGTCGCTCCGCAGCAGGTCGAAGCACTGCTTAAACAATCGCCGCTGATCGCTCAAGCCGTTGCCGTCGGAAACGGGCGTAAACAGGTCGGTGCATTGATCGTTCCCGATTGGGAAACGCTTCGGGAAGTTATCAAGAAAGAAGGAATTGATGCAAAAGGCACACGCGAAGAACTCTGTGAAAACAAGTTTGTTATCAAGAGAATGCAAAACGATGCGATCAAATATACGAAGCAAACTAACGATTACGAGCGTGTCAAAAGAGTCTATTTACTGCCCAACGAATTTTCGATTGACAAAGGCGAAATGACCCCGACCTTGAAAATAAAGCGAAGCATCATTGACGAAAAATATTCGGAAGCAATTGACGAAATATGCGGAAGTTAATAGAGCAAGATTTCAGATTTCAGATTTCAGATTTCAGATTTTATTATTTATAAATTCATATTAAAAAACGAGATTTGGTTCTGAAATCTGAAATCTGAAATCTGAAATTAGCCTTTCCCGATTCATATAGAAATTATAATAGGTTTAATAAAATGAGTGAAAAATATCGTGTAGGAATTTTAGGTGCGACGGGAACGGTCGGACAGAGATTTTGTCAATTGCTGGAAAATCATCCGCAGTTTGAGATTACGGCTTTAGCGGCTTCGGACAGGTCGGAAGGAAAGCCTTATCGTGAGGCTTGTGCGTGGAAACTTTCAACGCCGATGCCGGAAAATGTTAAGGAAATCGTTGTTCAGGCAATCAATCCGCCTTTGGAATGCGATCTGGTTTTCTCCAGTCTGCCTTCATCCGTCGCACGCGAAACCGAAGAAGCCTTTGCCCGTGCGGGTTATCCGGTCATCAGTAATTCTTCGAGTTATCGTATGGAAGAAGACGTGCCGCTGCTGATTCCCGAAGTAAATCCCGAACATCTCGGTTTGATCGAGGCACAAAAAATAAAACGCGGGTTTGATAAAGGATTTATCATCACGAATCCGAATTGTGCCGTCATCAGTTTCGCCCCGCCCTTAGCCGCACTTCATCGGGCATTCGGTGTCGAATCGGCAATCATTACAACGATGCAAGCCGTTTCCGGTGCGGGTTATCCGGGCGTGGCAAGCCTCGATATTGTTGACAATGTTCTGCCGTATATCGCCGGCGAAGAACCGAAAGCCGAAACCGAAGCACAGAAAATTTTAGGCGAATTAAAAGGAGAATCAATCGAAAAAGCCGATTTCACCGTTTCCGCTCAATGTTTCCGGGTAAATGTGATTGACGGACATACTGCTTCCGTCCGCGTAAACTTAAAACAAACCTCAACGCTCGAAGACGTAAAACGTGCAATGGTGGATTTTCCAACACTAAATTTACACTCATCGCCCGACAGATTCATATACGTCTGCGATGAACCTGCCCGCCCGCAGCCGCGTCTTGACCGCGACAACGGCAAAGGAATGACCATCACCGTCGGCAGACTTTTCCCCGACAACATTTTTCAATACCGCTTCGTCGCCCTCAGCCACAACACAGTCCGCGGTGCGGCAGGTGCGGCGGTCTTAAATGCGGAGCTTTTGATTGACAAAAAACTGATCTGAATTCTAAAGAATTGAATAATGTCAATTTGCTTTTTATTCTGCTCAGGTAATCCTGCAAATTTTACCTAAAATTTACAAATAATCCGAATTGTATTTTTTCGTTTATATTATAATGGATAAGCAATCGTGCATAATTAAGCTGAACTTGAAAATCTATGATTTTTCCTTTGCGGCTTTGCCTCTTTGCGGGAGTTTCTTTTCTACTGTAAATATTATTTCCCGCAAAGTCGCAAAGGTGCAAAGAAGAAAAAACAGGAAACCGATTTAATCTATTTCTGCTTAGATGCTAAATTGTATTTTTCATATTTTAACGAAATTTAATTTGTGCTTTATCTCGGTCAAAGATCAGCTATCAAGCGAATTTGTTAAAATGTGGAAACGGTTAGAAAGAATTATAAAAAAATCTTAGCTGCTGCATTTCAAATATGACGATAAAAACGGCATCCGGGCAAAGAACTTATGTTGAAAAAATACTGATCGCGGTCGGGATAGTTTTTCTGACCTATGTTGTTTATCAGCTTTTTTTCTCGGTTTTTGATGTGATCTTGCTCATCTTTGCCGCAATTTTGCTGGCGGTTTTTTTGTGCGGTCTGGCGGACTACGTTAATGATTTTCTGAATATCTCGGAAGGGAAAGCGGTTTTGCTCGTGTCGTTTTTATTGGTTTTGATCTTGGGAGGAGCGGTGGCTCTGCTTGCTCAGAGTGTCGCCGATGAGGTTGAACATTTGCGGGAAGAACTGCCGAAATCCGCACAGCAAGCC
>JBGTKR010000225.1:0-6211 GCA_041744535.1 Pyrinomonadaceae bacterium | reverse complement strand
TATTTCGCAGGCTCAGGAACAACGGGACACGCGGTTATCAATTTGAATCGTGAAGATATTGCGGACGGCGGAGAAGGAAAACGCAAATATATTCTCGTTGAAATGGGCGAGTATTTTGATACGGTTACAAAACCGCGTATTTAAAAGGTGGTTTATGCGGGTAAATGGAAAAACGGAAAACCCGTTCGAGCAGAAAAACCGCCGATTGCCGACGAAAGCCAAAACGAAACGGACGGCATTTCGCATATTTTCGGGTATATCAAACTCGATCAATATGAAGACACGCTCAACAACATAGAGTTTGACCAAAAAGCCGAAGACATCAAACAAGAACTGAATTTTGCCGAAGGAATCCGCTACATTCTGAAAAGCGGAACGCGGGATTCAAAGGCTCTGCTCGACATCGAAAAACTTGAAAATCCTTTCAATTACGAAATGGACATCATCCGTCTGAACGAGCGAACGCCGACAAAAATTGACCTCGTAACAACATTTAACTTTCTACTCGGAATTAACATCGAGCGTTACTTTGTCGAACAGCACCAAGACCGCGATTACACAATCGTCAAAGGCAAAAAAGGTTTGCAGGAATATCAAATCATTTGGCGTAATTTCAAAGGCGTAGATCAAGATAAAGAAAAAGATTGGTTGCAGAATGCCGATTGGTATAAACAAGACACACACAGCTACACAAACGCTGATAATGCCTACGGTGCGGACAGCATCGAGCGGGAATTCAAGCATTTGATGTTCAAGGAGGTTGATTATTGAGGAAAAACGGATAACGGATAACGGATAACGGATAACGGACTTGTGTTTATTTTTTCAGCCTGTTTTAACAGGCTTCCGCGTTTCGCGGCATTTAGCCACGTCATTTATGCATTAGTAAGCAGGTCGGAAAAAGTAATCAGGTGTAATGAAGTTTTTTTATTCTCCCTCAGCATAATGAAAAAAAGGTTGATAAAGTGATTTTCCCTCGCCCCTTGTCCCTAATAACTTGTCCCTGCCTGCTTAAAAAACTATCTCGAATCAACTTTTGTTTCCAAAGTATTTTGCAGACTTTGCGGTAATACATTCAAAAAATCAAAACCCGTTCTCTGCTCGATAGTTCGCACAGTCGTTTGATAATCCCGCCAATTTTTATTTCTGATTCCCTGCACATTCGGCATATCAACGGCGATAATTCTCGTTTGGGTGTTTATTGGCGAACCTCGCGGCACGACTGCGATTATTTTCCAGCAATTTGTCGGCACGGAAACATTTCGACGCAATTTCGCCTTTTCGCCGTAGCAGCCCGAATAAATGTGTAGATCGTTGTTTCGGCGGGCTAAACTTCGTGAAAATCTCTCCAATTTTTCCCAAGGTCCTTGATTCAGATCGGGCGTTTGCGGAGTCATATTGGTCATTAAGAATGTCGCACTATTTGCATCGGGCGTATGCGTTCTGTCCGCCGAAGGCACGATATGTCCGCGGTTGTAGCCGCTTCCCGAATAAAAAGCCGGAGTGATTTTTTTCCAGTTATCCGGCAGGCGTTCATCGGGACGAAAATCATTTCGCCGCCGCGTTTCGCCCAAGTCCTCTTTTGTCAATTGCCACGCCGCCCAATTCGGGATCGCTCTGTTTTTATTATAGGAAAGTGCAAAATAATTATTTATAAGCAAATAATTATCTGAATAAAGCGGATTTGCTCTCGCCTTGCTCGGATTTCCCAACGCCAGATAAATTTTCTCCGCTTCCGAAGGATTGTTCGGCTGTTTTGCCGTCGGCAGACTTATCTTTTCGCCATTCGGAATTTCCTCATTTTTTTCGGGGATCGGTTCATTTATTTCGGATAATTTTTTATTTATCTTCGGTGCGATCCATGCACAAAAGGCAATCACTGCAATAAGCAGTAAAATCGCAATTATTCCGCCGATGGTTACGCCTTTTTTCATAATTTACGAATTAAAGAGTTTAGCACCTTTTAAGCCACAGAGAAATAAAGAGGTAAAAGAGAAAGGAAATGTAAATAATTGAGGGGTCGCGGAGTTTTTCAAGGTGGAAACCCGACAGTTATGGAGGGTGCTGTTTGGATATTGCCGGTTAATTCCCGAACGCACCCTCATTGACATTCGGGTTTCTGCCCAAAACTCCGCGACCCCTCAAATAATTAAAGTAATCGGTAGAAGATTATGTGTAAAAAATCTCTGTGTTTTTCCCCTTATCTCTGTGGCTAATTTCCCTGTCCTTCATTGTTAAGTTAAAATAAAATTCTCAATGAGCGAAAAGATACATTTAACGGGGTTAGATAAAAGCGAACTTATCGAATTTGTAAAGGAGATCGGTGAGCCGAAATATCGTGCGTCGCAGATTTTCAAAGGTTTGCACGAAAGGCGGCGGCTTGATTTTGATGAAATAACATCTTTACCGAAAAACCTTCGCCGGAAATTAAATGAAACGGCAGCGGCGACAACATTAAAGGTCGAATCGCGTTATGTTTCAACCGATGGAACTCGCAGGTTTTTAATGAAAACGCACGACGGGTTTCCGGTGGAAACCGTTTATATTCCAACCGAAAAACGCGATACGATCTGTTTTTCGTCGCAATCGGGTTGTCCGCTCAAATGCAGTTTTTGTTTAACTGCAAAACTCGGACTGCTGAGAAATTTAACCGTCGGCGAAATTATCGAGCAAATTATCATTGTCTTAAATGACGTTTACGGTGAAGGAAACGAAACTCCGCACGGGACGAATTTAGTTGCGATGGGAGCGGGCGAGCCGTTCCTTAATTTTGAAAATTTAATAAAAGCCGTCGAAATTATGTCGGAAGAAGACGGGCTTTTTATCGTGCCGAACCGCATCACGGTTTCGACGGCGGGAATCGTGCCGCAGATTTACGAATTTGCAAACTTACAAAAACGTCCGCATTTGGCGATCTCTTTGTCCGCACCGAATAACGAATTGCGTAATAAATTGATGCCGATAAATAAAAAATGGGGCATCGAGGAACTCTTAAAAGCGGCAAAGGAATTTCAAAAATCCCTGCGACGCGGCGAAAGGTTTACATTTGAATATGTTTTGCTCGGCGGCGTAAATGATTCGGATGAACACGCTTTGGAATTGGTCAAATTGTTGAAAAAATACGATTTAACCCGCGTTAAAATAAATTTGATTCCGCACAACTCTGCCGAACAACTCGAATTTGAACCGCCGAAATCCGAACAAGTCGAAAGCTTTAAAAATATTTTAGAATCAAAAGATGTTTCGGCTTATGTCAGAACGCCGAGAGGCAGAGATATTTATGCGGCGTGCGGACAGCTTGCAGCAAAAAGTGAGCCGAATTTGATGCAGACTAACTCCTAGATCGGCAAGACTTTGACTTTTACAGACTTTGCGTTTTTGGCGGATTGATTTACAAAACCATTGTCAAAAGTTAATAGTTCGACATTATTTGATTTGGCTAAATGCTCAGCCAACGCAATATAAATGCTGTCTGCCGAACGACTGCAGCCATAATTCTTTTTGAATTTCCGTTGAGCGTTTTATCAAAATATCGTCATTAACTGTTTGAATTGCCTTCATTTGATCTTGAAAATTTTCGATGGCTTCCTGATAAGATTTATCGGTAAGGATATTTTTTTGATGCCTCAAACATAGGACATAAAGAACTTCGGCAACAATCAGATTCGGAGCATAAAAATACCAACCGTCTTTTGCATAATTTTCCAATGCCGTTTTAGCAGTATTTTGCGTGGGTTCTTTGGCACACAGAGAAATAAGTAGATTTGCGTCAATTACAACAATTTCGGGTTTAATTGTCGGTGTCATTGCCAAACATACCTCCTGAACGTGCTTCACGAATCATTTTAAGCGTTTCGTCGTTTGCACTTACAGGCATTTTTTCGCTTCTTTTCGAAACTTTACGCAGAGCTTTTAACATAGCTTTGTTCGGCTTTGGTAAATCTTCATCATCCAAGATCGTTACGCGAACTTTACGCCCGGCGAAGTCTTTTGCTTTTCGTATAATTTCTTCCCAAGTTCCTTCAATAATTTGTGCTGCCATAGCTTTGATTTTATTATAAATGTTTATAAAGTTAAGTAGAAATTAAAATCCGTTTGTTGATTAAAGTATAAATTATGGCATATATTGTAATACTCGGACTCATTATTGTAGCAGTAATGGTTATTGTTTCCACCAAAATCAAAAAAAGTGCGGCGGCTGCCTTTGAGCCTGAAACTATTGAAAAAGATGATTTCAGAATCGAAAAAGCGGAAGGTTTTTTATATCCGCTCAGAGATAAACCCGAATTTCCGTTCGAGGCGTATTCAAAACTTTACGGCGAAAGATCAACGAGAAATATCTGGCAAGCGAGAGTTCGGCTTAGAATTTCGGATGGTTTGAATTTACAGAAACTTGTTAAAGAAATAAAAAAAAGCGACGAAAGATTTATTTCGCAAAAATTTTTTGACGATGTTCCAGAAGGTCAGAAAGGAACAATTACCAGAACGGAAAAAACCGAAAATGAAGTTGATTATAAAGTCTTGCGAAAGATCGTGCAGAGCAAAAAGCAAGGGAAGACTTACGAGTTGAGAACGACCATTTTAGAACCTTACGCCGATGAATATACCGAAAAGGCTTGCGAAATGATGGAAAGTTTCGAGGTGAAATAATCTTAAATGATTTGAAGTTTGGAAAAAAATAATCAAACTAAACGCTGAAAATAAGCATCTTGAATAGAAGTTGGGAATAAAATTCTTAAAATTTAATATTATACTAATAGTTATGAAAAAATATCTTTTTATCGGTTTATTTTTGGCAATCGGGTTGTTTTTTATCGGCGAAGCAAACGCACAGACCATCAGCGGTTCGATCGGCAATGGAAGTGTTAGAAAAGGAACGACTGCAAAGGGTTTCGTGATTTTGAGTATTCCGAAAGGGCTTCACGTCAACTCGTATCGTCCGCAAAGTGAATACGCGATTCCGACCCGTATGAGCGTCAGCGGTGCGTCGGGGTTAAAGGCTTTCGGCGTAACTTATCCCGCCGGCAAAATGCGTAAATTCGAGTTTTCGGACGAACCGATCAGCGTTTATGAAAATAGTGCGGCTCTGGGTTTTAAGGTTACAGTTCCGTCAAATTACAGAGGAAACACGATCCGCGTCAAAGCCGAGGTTCGCTATCAGGCTTGCACGGACGAAGTTTGCTACCCGCCGAAAACAAAATCCATCTGGATTACGGCACGGGTCAGATAAAAAACTTTTAAGATTAAATGGGTTTATAATAAAAAACGCAACGCCGGAATTTGATCGGCACTGCGTTTTTTATTCGTTAAAATTTATCTAAACTTTAGCGGTTTCAACAGTTTTATTTCCGCTTTCGGCTTGCTCCCGTGCTTTGTAGAAATTATGAATAGTTATTAGGATTCTCTACATTCAAGCCTTCGGACTTTGCTACAGTATTTAATTCTTTGTCAGCAGACACCAAAGTCAACGGCGGAAGTCCATTGGCAATCGCCTCGTCATTTGCCTCTAAAGATGCGGCAAGTTGCACGGCATCATAGCCGCGTAAGGCGTGTTTGACTGCCAAAGTCATTGCAGATGATAAGAGTGCAGACGTGATTTCAACGGTAAAATAATTATCCGTCAAATCGTGTTGAAAAGCGGCGAGTGCGGTTTGTAAATCTTTGGCAGAAATACTTTTTCCTTTGTGTCTGCGAGCAAGTGCCGCCGCAACTTCAACCCGTGTAATTCGTGCTTATAAAACAATGTTACCGCTTTTCGTGTCAGCTAAATTATCAACAAAGTTCGAGCCTTTTTCGCTGACATATCTTTTAACAAACGCACTGCTGTCAAAGAAATATTCCGCCACTAACCACGCTCCTCAATTATCGTTTCGGAAACGGGCTTACCTTTTACTTTAATGCGTTTGAAGTTGCGTCGAATTTTGTCATCGGGCAAACCGAGCGGCATTTCCGTAATTAAACCTTTGCGTTTTAAAGCATTCACAAAATTTTTCTCCCGTGTTTTGAGATTATTTTGTTTTTCTTTTAATTCATCCAAAATCAGTAGTTCCAAATTTGTTAAAAACGCCTATGAAAATAACCATTTGAGATGGTTTTAGATATTTTGAACGGAAGACTGAAACTTAAGGAATAATTGATAAATGATAATGGTTAATTGATAATTACGATTTTCTATGAAGAGTAAATTTATCAATTATCAATTATTTCCTAG
>JBGTKR010000224.1:0-2346 GCA_041744535.1 Pyrinomonadaceae bacterium | reverse complement strand
GTTGCCGACTCCGAAGCCTCCGGCGGAAACCAAAATTGTTAATTTATTTTTTTCTAATCCGTATTTTTCCCGCATTTCGAGTTTGTCTTTGTGTTCGGCGAAAACCGGATCAATCGGGATGCCGGAAACCGTGATTTTATCGGCGGAAATTCCGATTTTACTCAAATGAATTTTGGTTTCATCCAATGCGACGAAATAATGTTCGTAATTATGACAAAGCCACATCGCGTGGACATCGAAATCGGTTACGACGATTGCCTGTTTTGTATCAATTTTATTTTTGGCACGCAGCCACGAAATAATTTCAGCAGGCAAAAAATGCGTGCAGATGGCGATGTCCGGTTTATCGTGTTTGATTAATTTGATAAAAGGCTGCGTATTTAAACGGTCTAAAGCTAAACGACGTTTTTCATTTTGCCAAGGTTTGTCCAAAGATTCATAAATCCAGCCGAGGACTTCGGGCATCGTGTTGACCATTTCAATATACGCCTTGCCGTAAAGCCTTCGGAAAAGCGGATTCGTGTATTCGAGAACGTCTATATTTTTGATTTCTTCCGCCGCGTTTTGTTTTAACAATTGCTTTTCAATCGCACTCGCCGCCGAAAGATGTCCCGCACCGACGGAAGCTGAAAGAATCAAAACTTTTTTGAACATAAATAATTTTTCCTGAATTTAATTTCCAAACTTACCCAAACTTTGCGTATGTAGTATTCTTTTATTTTTATTTTTCACAAAGTTTATCAGACGATTTGAACTCATCAAACAAAAATTTATTCGGCTTAGGCGTAAGTCAGATGTTTTTTGCGACCTTCGCTTTTTTTATGGCGAATGTTTTTGTCAAACAGGTTGCGGATATTCCTGTAATGGAAGTCGTGTTCTTTCGCTGTCTGGTTGCCGCCGTATTTTGTGTTTACGGGTTGAACAAAGCAAAAGCCTCATTTTTCGGCACAAATCACAAACTCCTTATCGCACGCGGATTTTTCGGGACGCTGGCACTCGCACTTTTCTTCTTGACCGTTCAAAATATTCCGCTTGCTACGGCGATGGTCGTTCAGTATTTATCGCCGATCTTTACGGCAATAATTGCAATTTTCTTTTTACGGGAAAAGGTAAAACCCGTTCAATGGATTTTTTACGCGGTGGCTTTTGCCGGAGTTTTATTTATCGGACAGGTTGATACGCGGGTTTCTTTTTTGTTTATTTTTCTCGGCGGGGTTTCGGCATTCGGTTCGGGAGCGGCTTATAATATCGTCAGACGTTTGAAGGATTCGGAGCATCCTTTGACAATAATTTTGTATTTTCAAATGGTCGGAATAGTTGCGGGAACTGTTTCAATTCCGTTCGGCTGGAAAATTCCGCAGGGAATTGATTGGTTTTATTTATTTCTTATCGGAGTTTTTTCTCAACTGGGACAGGTTTTTCTGACAAACGCCTTCAGCCGCGAAAAAGCCGCAAGTGTGGCAATAATTGTTTATACGGGATTGGTTTACGGAATATTCGCCGGTTGGTTTGTTTTCGGCGAAGAACAAACCATACAATCAATACTCGGAATGATGCTCGTTGTGGTCGGAGTTGCTCTGAGCGTAATTTACAGCAGGCGGCAAAGGGATTTGGAAAAATTGGAAGCAACCGTTGGATGATTGATAAGCACTCCGAAGGAAAATTAGATTAAATTTGATTTGAAAACTTATAATCTTCCTTTGCGTGCTTGGCGGCATTGCGGGAAATAAACTTTTTAATAAGTAAGACTCCCGCAAAGGAGCAAAGAAGCAAAGGAGCAAAGAAGAATTGAAGACTATTTAACTTATTTTGCACGAGTGCTTGATTCTACAAGTGTTTATTTTTATTCAATCCAATTAATTAAATTATGTATAAAGGAAAAGTTTTAGCAATGATTTTGGCGGGCGGAACGGGCGGAAGGCTTGGAATTTTAACCGACGAAAAAGCTAAACCCGTGATGCCTTTCGGCGGATTTTACCGCTTGATTGATTTTCCGCTGAGCCATTGTATGCACAGCGGAATTTCTGACGTTTGGATCGTCGAACAATACGAACTTCACTCGCTCAACGAACATCTCGCTAACGGCAGACCTTGGGATTTGGACAGAACCTACGGCGGTTTGCGTGTTTTGCCGCCGTTTGAAAAAGATGATTACAAGGAAGACAAAAAAGAAAGCGGATTTGCTCACGGAAACGCCGACGCGATTGCCAAAAACAGAAATCTGATAAAAGAATTCGATCCCGATATTTTGATCGTTCTGAGTGCCGACCATATTTATAAACTCGATTTCCGCGACGTTTTGGAAACTCATCTTGATAAAAAAGCCGCCGTTACAATAGTTACAAC
>JBGTKR010000223.1:0-2769 GCA_041744535.1 Pyrinomonadaceae bacterium | reverse complement strand
GGCGGCAAAATCGAAAAAGCCAAGTTTGAAACGGGAAAAAGCGACATAAAACTGACGGTCAATGTTCCCGCTTTTCAAATGACGTTTTGGCAAGACGGAAAAGAAGTGAAAAATTATCCGATCGGTGTCGGGATGAAGGAATATCCGATATTTGTCGGGAAACGCGGGATAAAAAATATAATCTGGAATCCGATCTGGATTCCGCCCGCCAGCGATTGGGTTGCTCCCGCACTTCAAGGGCAAATCATCCAACCGACAGACCCGCGTAATCCGCTCGGCAAAATAAAGATACCGCTCGGCTACGGCTATCTTATTCATCAGGCAAAAGGCACACAGGATTTGGGAAATCTGGTTTCGCACGGCTGTGTCAGAGTGCTGCAAAACGATCTTTACGATCTGAACGAAAAAATCATTTCTGCTCACGCATTAAATGTCGGCAATGAGGAAATTTCCGATGCCAAACGCACAAAAAACACATTCGTCATCGAACTTGAAAGCGAACTTCCGCTTGAAATCACTTATGACACATTAGTTGTCGAAGCGGGAAACTTACACATTTATCCCGATGTTTACGGTTACAAGAAAAATACGGTTGAAAATCTTCGTGAAGAATTAAAGGCTAACGGGATTAATGAAACCATAATCAGCGATGCGATACTGGAAAAAATGCTCGCCCGGGCAAAGGACAAAAATCAATATATCGTTAGCTTAAAGCAAATCAAATCGGGAAATTATCTGGATGGAAAAACCGTTCCGGTTGTTGAACAAAGTGTAAAAAAAAGACAACGCAGCAGAAAAAGATGAGTTTTTTAAAATGAGGTAATTAAATTAATCTCGCTTTCTCTCCATTACATAATCGCATTATCTCTCCTTCAAATTCTCCGGCACATATTCCCAATGCCAAGGTTCGTAAAAATACGGGTAAAAGCCGAATTTTCCGGCATTTTTGACAAGCCATTTATAAGCGGGAGTTTTTATTTGTATTAAACGGTTAAAATCCTTGGTGGTAACAGGTTCGCCGCCGACGTATATATCTAAAGCCCTTCCGGTAAAATGCGGACTGACAAAAGCGATTTGAGCCGAACCTGCATCCGGTTCTTTTTTTCGCAAACCCGCCTGATATTCGGGTGAACGATAGGTTGAGATCAGTTTCAGAAATTTTTCATCTTCACTCAAATTCCCTTCTTCGTCCAATCTTAAACCCAAACTTTTGTCGGCAATCGCCGCCACAATCATTTTTTTGTAAGCCGCAAAGGTTTCCTTTTCCACCTTCAAAAGTTCGACATTTCTGGTCGGATCATAAAAATTCGAGATCGGTGCGGTTAAAAGTTGTTCGTCTTTTGCTAAAACAATCGGTTTGATACGTCTTGACTGCCAGTAACCGATAAATAAAAAAAGTGTTTTTTGATGCAGAATTCCATCTGCCTTTAATCCGTTTTTTACCTGCCAAGCGTAAATTTCTTTAGCAAATTCGGGGCTTTGCGGTTCGGCGACGGTTTTCAAAGTTTGCTGAATCAGCGGCACATACAGATACCAACCCTTCTGCGGCTTACTGCCGAATTTCCAGTCCAGCGAATACTGCAATTTATCATTCTGCCCGGCGGCTTTGGTAAAATCTTTTATGATTTTTACGGGTTTTGTTTGTGCCGAAGCATTTTTATTTTGACATACAATGGCAAAAGTAAATAAAAATGCTGATGCGGAAAACAGCCAAAATGAAATTTTATAATTAGATTTTTTCATCATTTTTCCGATGTAATCAGCAGAAAAGTGGTTTGCCCGCTTATTTTTCTAAAATGTTTTTCTACAAAAGTTTAACAGCTAAAAATCATATAAATCATTTTTAGCTGTGGCTTTTTCAGAGCAGAAATTATAAATTTTTAATTACACCGGAAATAATTATTCTGCTTTTTGCTTCCGAATAATTTTTAATCAATTAATTACATCTATGAGCCTAAATTGGACAATCGAAAATTTTCTCGAAGTTAAAAATAATGAGCTACAGATTGACGGTATTTCGGCTTCGGAATTAGCTGAAGAATTCGGCACTCCGCTTTTTGTTTTTAGTGAAAAACGCATCGTTCAAAATATTAAACGATTAAAAAATGCTGAAAATTACATTGGCTGTCCGTTAAAGGTTTGCTATGCGGCGAAGGCAAATTCAAATATGGCGATCTTGCAGGCGGTCAGAGAAACGGACTGCGATCTGGAAGTAAATTCGGGCGGCGAGCTTTTTAAGGCGTTGAAGGCGGGTTTTACGGGCGAACAGATTATTTTTAACGGAACTTCTAAAACCGAAAAAGAAATTGCCGAAGCCATTCAAGCGGAAATTTATGCGATTCAAGCCGATTCTTTTTTTGAAATAGAACTGATCGAAAAGGTCGCAAAATATCTGAATAAACCCGCAAATGTTTCTCTGCGGCTTGTTCCCGAAATCAAGACCGAAACCCTTCACGGACTGCAAACCGCACTTTTGACATCGAAATTCGGGATGATGCCCGATCAGGCTTTGAAGGCTTTTCACCGTTGGAAACCGGATGATAAATTTTTAAATTTATGCGGAATTCATCTTCATATCGGTTCGCAAAATCCGAAAACCGAACCGTATTCGCAGGCGTTTCAGACACTTTTTGAAAACCTGCTGCAAATTTTTAACGAAACCGGACATAAACTTTCCCATTTGAATCTGGGCGGCGGTTTTCCGGTTAATTATCTGCGTGATGATTCAAACACGGAAGATGTTTCACAGGAGCAAAAAGAATTATTTTC
>JBGTKR010000222.1:0-1503 GCA_041744535.1 Pyrinomonadaceae bacterium | reverse complement strand
AACAAAGCCGATCAGCAGGCAAATGATGTGGACAATCTTTTGACGCAGGGCGTAGATGTCTTGGTCATCGCTCCGCACGATGCGACGCAAGCCGTTTCGATGGTCGAAAAAGCGAAGGCTCAGGGCGTTCCGGTTATAAGTTATGACCGACTTATAAATTCCGATAAAATTGACGTTTATATCTCTCACCAAGTTCCGGTCATCGGTCAAAAAATCGCCGAATATGCTTTGAAAAATGTTCCCGAAGGAAATTATGCAATGGTTTACGGTGCGTCAACCGATAATAATGCTGTAATTATGAAGCGGGAGCAGTTAAAAGTTTTGCAGCCGGCGATTGACAGCGGAAAGATCAAAATCGTCGCCGATCAACACATAACCGATTGGAAAGCCGAAGAAGCTCTTAGTATGATCGAAAATACTCTGACGCAGACGGGCGATAATATTCAGGCAGTCGTTGTTTCAAATGACGGAATGGCGGGCGGTGTGGTTTCCGCATTGGATAAAAAAGGTTTGACCGGAAAAGTTTTGGTTACGGGACAGGATGCTCAAAAGGACGCACTCCAACGAATCGCCGAAGGCAAACAAACTATGACCGTTTATAAACCGATTATCCCTTTGGCAAATGCCGCCGTCGAAGCCGCTATAAAATTGGCGAGAAAAGAACCTTTAACAAATGCCGAACCTTTTATGAATGACAATATTAAAAAAGAAATTCCGGCGATTCTGTTGGAAGTGCAGGTTGTGGACAAAGATAATTTGATGTCCACAGTTATTAAGGATAACTACGTTTCTTATGACGATGTATATGTAAATGTGCCGGAAGGTAAACGTCCGCCGAAGCCGTAAGTTAAACAGATTTCAGATATTTTCACTAATTTGAGGTCTGAAATCTGGTTTTTAGTTACAATTTTTTTTAAAGAAGCTGTGTTCAAACTCTTTTCTATTCGCTAAAAGCGAAATTTTCGATAGCGTCGGGTTGAGCCTTTGGCTTACCCGACGTGAGTTAGGGAAAGTTTTCCGACGCTGTAAGTGTCGCATTTATCGCGGTTTAATGGCTCACTTTCAGCGAGCGATAATTTGTTTTCAATCTAACGGCGGGTGTAGTTTCACTTCGTTACACTCTACCCGCCGCTAGCAAATTTATCGCTTTCAGCGATTATTTAGAGTTTGAACACAGCTTCTAAGTAAAAATTTATCAAAATCATAAAATGAAAATGTGTGTTTCTAAAATTAAACTTATCCATAGAGCAGTTAAATTCTGCTCTTTTTTGTGCCTGCTTTTTTTATGTTCCGTTCCGATAAAAGCGGCTTGGCAGGAAATTGGAAATGTTACAAGGATTGCAAAAACAAAACAAAGCGGTGTAATTGTAGAATTGACGAGTGGTGCAAAGGCTGAAATCGGATTTTTCGATGCAAATGTTACTCGCATTCGCATTGCTCCGAAAGGAATTTTTGAACGTGATTTTTCATACGCATTTGATCCTTTGATGAAAGTCAAAACGC
>JBGTKR010000221.1:0-3533 GCA_041744535.1 Pyrinomonadaceae bacterium | reverse complement strand
GATCGCTTTGCTTTCCCTTTCGCAAATTAAAAAACATCGGTTTGATACGGAATCGTTTCTGGCAATAAATTCCTTGAACCCTTCCAAATCCAACGGCGGATTAACCAAATCTCTATGAAATTTTACGCTCGATTTACTTTGATTTATAAATTCTTCTGCATCATTGATTTCGGGAAAACGCAAAATTATACGTTTTCCTTCAACCTGCATTTTTTTGCTCATCTTTATACAAAACACATCGCACGTCAGTTTCATTCCCCAAATTATATAAAGGAATTTCACCGTGTGTGCAGATTTCTTTTCTAAATGCACAACGCGGGGCGAAATGACAGCCTTCCGGCAGACTCGTCGGACTCGGAACAGTTCCTTCGATGGTTGAAAGTCTTGTAATTCCTTCGAGTTCCGCTTCGCTCAATTTCGGAACTGATTTTAGAAGCCCCTGCGTATATGGATGTTTTGGGTTTTCAAAAATCTCATCAACGCCGGATTGTTCGACGATCTTTCCGGTATACATTACACAAACTCTGTCGGCGGTTTCGGCAACCACGCCTAAATCGTGTGTAATTAATAAAATAGAGAGTTTTCGATTCTCTTGGAGTTCATTCAACAATTCCAGAATTTGTGCTTGAATCGTAACGTCCAAAGCCGTTGTCGGCTCGTCGGCAATTAATAATTCGGGTGAACAAGCAAGTGCCATTGCGATCATCACACGCTGACGCATTCCGCCCGAAAGTTGGTGCGGATAATCACGAACTCTCGTTGTCGGCGAAGGAATCGAAACCTCCTTCATCGCTTCGATTGCCGCATCCCACGAATCTTTTTTGTTTAATTTTTTGTGCAGACGCAGGGCTTCGGCGATCTGTTCGCCAACTGTAAAAACGGGATTAAGCGAAGTCATCGGGTCTTGAAAGATCATCGCAATATCGTTGCCGCGAATCTTTCGCATATAATTTTCGGAAACTTTTGTTAATTCTTCGCCCTTGAACTTTATCGAACCGCCGACAATTTTCCCCGGCGGCGAGATCAGACGCATTATCGAAAGTGCGGTGATTGATTTTCCGCAGCCGGATTCACCGACCAGACCCAGAAGTTCGCCTTCGTCTATGTGAAAACTGACATCATTGACGGCACGGACGATTCCTTCTTTTGTCGGGAAATGAGTTTGAAGATTTTTAACTTCTAATAAATGGGGCATTAAAATTATTTTGTAACTGCAAAGGCAGAAACCTGACAGTTATGGAGGGTGATTTTTGGATATTGCCGAATATTTCCTAAACGCACCCTCATTGACATTCGGGTTTCTGCCTTAACCTCCGCAATCCCTCATTCAAACGGGAAATGTTTTTCAACTGTGCAAGCAACTAATTGCGTCGCTTTTTCTTCAAATGGATGTTATCATTTTTTCGTTTATTTGTATTTTCATCAAGCAATTCTTTTCAGGAGATTTTTCCAGTGAACAAAACTTTAAATTTACTTTTCGCCAGCTTTTTAACCTTTTCCCTAATCATCGGTGCTGCCGCACAAACAACCGCAGTTTCCAGAACCAAAATAACCGATAACAGTAAAGTTTCTGTTTCCGACGGGTCGGAAAAAAAGGTCAACATTGAAAATATCGAGAGTGATCTAGCCGAAGCCCTGACGCTTATTCAGGATAATCACGTCGAAGGAAAAAACCTGAACTACAACGGATTATTCAAAACTGCGATTGACAGTATGCTGCATACGCTCGATCCGCATTCAAATTATTTTGATGCTAAAGAATTTGAAGAGTTTCGCACCAATCAAAGTTCAAGATATTTCGGTATCGGTGCAACCATCGGAGATTTGCGGGATAAAAACGGTAAAGTTGATGCAACTTACATAAAAGCTACTTTTGACGGAGCTCCGGCACATCGTGCGGGACTTCAATACGGCGATAAAATAGTTGAGGTCAACGGAGTTTCGATGCTCGGAAAGTCATATCCCGAAGTCAGGGATTCTTTACGCGGACCACGCGGAACGGTGGCAAAACTCGTGGTTGAAAAATACAAAACCGGCAAACGCGAACCGGTAGAAATTATCAGAGATGCAGTTTCAACGCCCTCTATTTCCGAAATTTATATGGTGCGTCCCGGAGTCGGTTATATCAATATGAACGGCGGGTTTAACCGCACCACATATAACGAATTTGTCGAGGGAATGAAAAAACTCAAATCCCAGGGAATGCAGAATTTAATTTTGGATTTGAGAAGTAACGGCGGCGGATTGGTTAATCAGGCATATTTCGTTGCGAATACTTTTCTAAATGACGGTCAGGTTATTTTTACTCAAAAAGGACGCACCGACGGATCGGCACGTTCCTATGCCGCGGATAATCCAAATCCCGATAAAACTCCGATAGTCATAATGGTCAACGGTAACACGGCATCGGCATCCGAGATTTTAGCCGGAGCGTTGCAGGATCACGATCGGGCTTTGATCGTCGGTGAAAATACATTCGGCAAAGGACTCGTTCAAAATCCATTTATTCTCGAATACGGCTCAATGCTGCTTTTGACCATCGCCAAATATGAAACGCCGTCCGGCAGGCTGATCCAAAGAGATTATTCGGATGGAAATCTTTATGATTATTATACGAATGGCGATAGACTCGAAGATGACAGCAAAGATGAAAAACCCAAAGGTTCGGAAAAAAGAACCGATTCCGGCAGAATAGTTTACAGCGGCGGCGGGATTGCCCCCGATGTTGAAGCCAAATCACAAACCATACCGGCGGCAAAAGCACGATTTCAACAAAAATTAACCGATCCGATATTTGCGTTTGTTTTGGACTTGGCTTACGGAAACTCACCGAGTTTTCCGGTCTATACAGTAGATAAACCGATTTTATTCGATTACGATCTGAAACCGAATGATTTCAAAATTACGCCGGAGGCTTTTAGTGCGTTTAAGAAGTTTGCCACGACAAAATATGATTTTACGCCTGCTCAGATTGAAAATGAAAAGGAATTTGTAATGCGTTGGCTGAGAACCGAATTAGTTACCGCTGCCTACGGTTCGCAAACTTCATTTCAGGTATTTAACGAGTATGACACTCAATTGCAGAAAGCGATAAATTTATTGCCGCAGGCAAAACAACTGGCTTTGCAGGGTGCAAAAGCAAACGCTGCTAAACGCCTTAATCAGAATAAATAATTTGCTTTTGTCTATAAAAAAAAATAAAAAAGACAGGCGAAATGCCTGTCTTTTTTATCCAATCAGCCAATTGACCAAATAATAAATTCCTACCCCTGCTCCAACCAAAAGTAAAATTAAGCCGAAAATTAAAACTCCGATGATGAGTTTGAATTTCTTATAGCGGTTTTCGTCCTTCGGCGAAAGCGAACTCTGCGGAAAATACGGCGGCGGTCTTTTGTCCATAGATTTAAGGTTTAACATTTAATATTTAAGATTACAAATCCTATTAAGAGTTAAATTCATAAGAAATAAATTCGGTAGTGTTCTAAAAGTAATGCTTTGAAAAATATGTCCTCAAGGGACTTCTGATAATAGCC
>JBGTKR010000220.1:0-6851 GCA_041744535.1 Pyrinomonadaceae bacterium | reverse complement strand
CTTGGAAGAATCGCGTATGACGCTTTATCAAGACCACGAAAACGCAAAACTTCTGGCAGAAGGCGTGGCAAATATGAATGGCGTGCAAATTGACACGAAAAGCGTTCAGACAAATATCGTTATTTTTGATGTCAGCAAAACGAAACTTTCTTCAAGCGAGATTTGCGGAAAATTAAAGGAGCAAAATATTCTGGCAATTCCATTCGGCAACAAAATCCGTATGGTTACGCATTATGATGTTTCGCGGGATGAGATTGAAATGACCTTGAAACAACTGGAGATAATTTTGAAATGACTAACTAAACTTGCAGCGTAAAAGTAAAACTCAAATTTTTTATGGATTTAGACAGAATCTCCGAAATCAAATAAAATACAAACCGATGATTATTGCCATTGACGGACCTTCCGGAGCGGGAAAATCTACGCTCGGAAAAATGCTTGCCAAGAAATTGAATTTGCTATATCTCGACACGGGAGCGATGTATCGTGCGGTTGGATTGGCGGTTTTGCGTGCCGGAATTGACGTTGACGATAAAGAGAAAGTTATCGAAACTGCCGAAAATTCAGATATTGAATTGGTTGGCGAATCCGATAATTTGCAGGTTTTATTAAATGGAAACGACGTTTCAAAAGAGATTCGCACAAATGATGTGAGCCAAATAGCTTCGATAATTTCGGGAATTTCGGAAGTTCGCAAAAATTTGGTCGAGCGGCAGCGAAATTTGGGTGAAAATTCAAAAAACGGTGCGGTTTTGGACGGACGCGATATTGGAACGGTGGTTTTTCCGAATGCCGACATCAAATTTTTCCTGACCGCAAAACCCGAAGCCCGTGCGAAAAGACGGTTCGAGGAAGATTTGGAAAAAGGACGGGCGGTAAGTTTTGAAAAAACTCTGGAAGAAATAAACCAACGCGACGAACGCGATGTCATCCGTGAAGATTCGCCGCTGAAAATTGCGGAAGATGCGGTTGTAATTGATACGAGCGAGATGAACGAAACGGAAGTTTATGAGAAGATGCTGGGAGAAATAAAAAGTCTGAAGGAAAATAATAAATGATTGATTTTAAAAAACTACCGAAAATTTCGTTTCACAATGATTCGGTCTGGCTGGTGATTTTCGGTTTACTGCCCGTAATTATCGGGATTTTAGCGTTTTTGGGTTTTATGTTGTTTAATGAGTTGACTTAGAACGCTTCAATAGCTAACATTTTCATTGCCTTTTTTAAGCACCCGTAGCTCAGCCGGATAGAGCACCTGCCTTCTAAGCAGGGGGTCGCAGGTTCGAGTCCTGCCGGGTGTATTTTAATTTTATCCGTTTGTTAAAAGACATTGCTTTATGATGTCTTTTTTAAGTTTAAAATCCTATTTGTCAATTTAATCGTCTTCATCGTCGGTGCGTCTTTCATCGGGTTCTTCCGCCACGCCTTTGTAGGATTCGCCGTCTTTTTTGACCTCCATAAATTGTCCGCGTTCCTTGCTGCCTTCTTCACGGTTGCGTTTTATCCATTTATCGTTTTTCGGATTTTTTACCTGACTTCTGTCATCCACCGAACCTTTTCGATAACCTTCTCCTGTATTTTTTGCCATTTTATTTTCCCCTTTTTATAGTTAGTTTAACCTGCAATATAACTTTCGAGCTGCTCGATCTGAAACTGCTGTTCGGCAATAATCGCTTTGACCAGATCGCCGATTGAAACGATTCCGATCACCTTTCCGTCTTCAACGACGGGCAGATGACGCATACGTTTTTCCGTCATTAACGTCATACATTTTTCAACCGTTTCCTGCGGACTTATGACCGTAACCTCCGCCGTCATAATGTCTTTAACTGGCGTTTCTCTTGAAGATTTCCCCTGCAAGATTACTTTGCGGGCGTAATCTCTTTCGGACACGATGCCGCTCAAATTGTCTTCATCCATCACGAGCAACGCACCGATCTTCTTTTCCGCCATCAATTTTATCGCATCCAAAACGGAATCTCCCGACGTAGTGTGCCAGATTTCATTGCCTTTTGAATCCAAAATATGTCTGACTAATTTCATTTATTTTCTCCTTTACAAGAATCAGGTAAATAAGTTAGACATCAACTTTTTCCCGTATGCCGTGATGATATTTGATTTTGAACGGATTATCAATATTTTTATTTAAAATAGTCTTGAAGAACCGTTTTTGATATTCTTTTAAACGGATGTTCAAAACGCGAAGCACAAAATTCGAGCGAATAGATACGGGCGATTATACGGCGGAAGAATATGACCTTTTCCTGTCCGATATAAGACTTGTAAACCGTTTTACGGGAGATAACCGGGCGTTAAAAAAAAGTCTTTTTCGTGAAATCGAAAAACAGGATTTGCAGGAATTCAGCGTTTTGGATGTCGGTGCAGGTTCGGGCGAATTGCTCCGCACGATTGCAAAATATGCCCGTAAACAAAAGCGTTCCGCAAAACTTTTCGGTTTGGAACTAAACAAACGCTCGGCGGAATCAATCTTGGAAGAATCAATAGATTTTAATGAAATAAAAGCAATTCGGGCAGATGCTTTAGTAATGCCGTTTGCTGATAATTCATTTGATTTTGTCATCAGTTCGCTTTTTACGCATCATTTGACAAACCAGCAGATTATTAAAGTTCTGGCGGAAATGTCCCGCGTTTCAACTCGCGGAATTTTTGTAATTGACCTGCACAGACATCCTTTTGCTTACGCTTTGTATAAACTATTTTGCTTCGGTTTTAGAATAAGTCGGTTGGTTCGTGAAGACGGTTCGCTTTCCATCTTGCGTAGTTTTAACCCGAATGAAATAAAAGATTTAGCCGAAGAAGCCAATTTGGAAAAAATCTCCGTCAAACGATATTTTCCCTTCAGATTAGTCTTGAGCGGAAAGTGAAATTCTGCCTTCCGCACAGAGTTTTTCAAGGTGTGCCTCAACCGATTTTTGGGCGAGTGGAATTAATCTTGAATCTAACCCTAAATAAATTTTTTCTACAATTTCAGACGGATTTTCCGCACCGAATCTGACAGCTTGTAAGACTTGATCTTCCCTTTCAAGGCGATGTTTAATATAATCATTAATTTTCCCTTTCGCATCAGAAATCGCCGAGCCGTGAGAACCGCATAAAAAATTCAAATCCGGCAATTTTTTCATTCTATCCAGAGAATTCAGATAATCGGACATATTTCCCTCCGGTGGTGCGATAACTACCGTCCCTTGTCCGACGACATTATCCGATGAAAGCAAAAATCCGAATTCTTCATCATAAAAACAGAGATGTCCGCGAGCGTGTCCGGGCGTATGTAAAACTTTTATCGTAAATGTTTCGCCCGTATTGTCTTGCAATGTGTAAGACTGCTCATTTTCAATAGCTTTATCAATTTTTACTTTATCTTTTATGCTTTCCGCCGTAATTTTATGAGCCGAGATCGGGATGTCTAAATCATATTTATTCTGCAAATATTTTTTCAAAGCAATTTCGCCTCCGAAATGATCGGGATGCAGATGAGAAATAATGATTTCTTTGCACAAGTAACCTTTTTCAATAAATTCATCAATCAAATCGAAAAGTTTTTTCTGCTCATCCGCAAAAGGCGTTGCCGCATCAATTATGATAAACTCTCTGTTTCCAACAATAAAACAATTTGTGTGAGTTGCGGGAGGAAGCGTTTCGGTTCGCAGGGGGAAACAGATCAGACGTGAATTGAGTTCGATGTAATTTATTTTTCCGTTAGCTTTCTGCGATTTTTCTAGAAGATTTTCGGAAACATTGTGCAGATTTTTATTTTCGGCTAATTCTTTAAGAGCAAACAGCACCGGCGGAGCGATCAGAACTTCGGATTTTTCCCACATTTTCAACGCTCTTTCAGCCTTGATAAATTCGATCTTCTGCAACTCGTCCATTGCCTGATACGGCTTTTGTTTTGGTGGACAGACGGCGATAAAAAAACTTGTCTTAAAACGAATCGGCGAAAATTCGGGAGTCGTCCAAAATCCCGTGTAGAGAAAATCCGCCGCATCAATCCAGAGTCCCCACAAATCCAGAATTTCCGCAAAAGTGCTTCTGCCGGAAATGAGATCGTCGTGTAAGGACGCTCTCTGACCTTTTGTAAGTTTGCCGCCGTTGCGGACGGGCAAAATGCCTGTTTCCTCAAAAGTTTCGCGGACGGCACAAGCTATTAATTCGGCTTGCTCCTTGTTTTTGGAATTTCTGACATCAACTCCCGCATCGTGTTCATTAACCTTTCCGCCCGCGAAACCGTGAAAACCGCCGAGAAATTTAAGTTTCGGATTTCTTTTTGCCCACAACACCTTGCTTTTATTTTCGTTTAATAAAATTACGGCTGAAGCATCCTTCGGATTTGATATTTTTTGATTCACGGCTTTTATAATTGTCAAAGTAGATTGATAAAAGTTTTATGATTTATTAAATTGATTTATTTTAATCTTTTAACCCAAGAAATAATTGAGAACTGAGAATTGATATTTGAGAATTTAAGAAAAGACTACACATTTATCAATTATCATTTATCAACTATCATTTATATTTGTGGTATCTTTTTTAGTTCAAACTCGAATTTTCAAACATTTACAAAATGTTAATTTTCTTTAACATAAATTTGCCTGATTATTTATTTAGACCTTTTTCAAAAATCTTTACGCTCAGAATCTTATCGCCACGCACGAGATTGTCCACGACCTTCATATCTGTTTCGTTCACTTTACCGAAAATCGTATAACCGCCGTCAAGATGCGGTTGCGGGGAATGCGTTACGAACCATTGCGAACCGCCCGTGTCTTTGCCCGAAAGTGCCATTCCGACCATTCCTCTTTCGTAGCGAAGTTGGTTGATCTCATCACGTATCTGCCAGCCCGGTCCGCCGCTTCCGTCGCCCCGCGGATCGCCGTCCTGCACAACAAAATTCGGCACGACACGATGGATTTCCAAGCCGTCAAAATATCCCGAATTTGCCAGATTTATAAAATTATCAACTGTGAGAGGTGCTTCTTCGGGGAAAAAGTTGATCGTAAATTCGCCCTTGTCAGTTTTTAAAACCGCTTTGACTTCGCCATTTTTGCGGGATAAAGCACGTTTATAATCTACCCGCACGACTCTTGATTTTGCACCGTCTTTGGCATCGGGTAAAAATTTTATGACTCCAAAATCCTTCGGAATTTCGTAGGGCTTAAAATCCATACTTCCAGCCGTCATCGGATCGGGTTTTGGAATATCAAATCCTTTGTAAATCTCAGCGGCTTTTCGGCGAATGAGATAATCGGGCGATTCAATTGCGGAAATAAACGGCGTGAAATACGGAAATTTTTCCGTTTGCGGACGCGGGCGATTTTCGTATTGTTTTTTCAACGCATCGAGAATCCCCAAAGACGCATCGTTTAACTTATCCGTCCGTGCTTTTGATAAAGCGTTTGATAATGCTCTGTAAATTTCTTTTGCCTGTTCGGGATTTTCGGGTTTGATTTCGCCTAAAAGATTTGCGGCGGTTGTGCGGATAATTACGTCATCAAATTTTAATGAATCCAATAAAATTTTAGACAAATCGTCGGTTTTGAATTTTGCGTAAGCATTCAGCACATCGGGAAATGATTTATCAACTTCCGTGTTGCTCAAATTCGCATTTTTTATGAATGTGCCGAGAACGACCTTTGCTATTTTTCGCAGATTTTCCGCATCTTCGTTGCTTTCTTCCAGATCAACCGCCTCGCTCAAACCCGCCGTAAAACCGCTCGTTCCCTTCCAGTCAATATCTTCCGGCAATTTGGTTTCGGCAAAAACCTTCGGTGAGATGCGGACAAGTGCGATTTCAATTTCGGGCGAAGTATGTTTTTTTAATTTGCGGAATTCGTCTAAAAATTTTACGGCACGTTGATTGTTCGAGCCTTTTAAAGTTGTTCCCAAAGTCGAAGCAATCGTTAAAAGTTCATTTTCCTCAGACGGATTTTTGTATTTTGATCTTTTGTAATCGGTAAATAAACCTTCGGCACGAGTAAGAAGTTTTTCCGAAATTTTTTCATTTTTGAAAGAACTCAAAACCCGAATCGAATTTATCCGCACACGCAAATCATTGTCATTTAAGGCTTTATCCAAAATCAGATCCAAAGCCGCTTCATAATTCGCCGTTCCCAGAACTCTGGCGGCATTAGCACGGACGATTGGATTTTCATCTTTTGATAAAAGTTCCGATGCTTTTTCATTCACATTTTTGGCACGAAGTCTTGCCAAAGTATTTAATGCGTCGGCACGGATTCGCCAGTCTGAATAAGTCAAAAATTTTGCCAGAGTGTTTTCCGCACCTTCGGGTTTGGCACGCAATGTGGCGGTCAGACCAAGCATAATAAGCTGATTTTGTAACTCTCTGTTTTCATTGTTTAATTTTGGAAAATTCTGCGTAATTGTGCTATCTAAAGTTGATAAAATTGCTTTACCGAGTTTTTTTGCCTCTTCACTTTCGGGTTTTGCCGCCGCAATTTTTCCCGCCGCTTCAACCGCTCTCGCATTTGTTTTCAGACCATTGTGATAATTCAGAGCGTTCAGAATTGCTTTCGCACCTTCGATTGATTCAACTTCACCAATCGCAAAAGCCGCCATCTGTTGAACGTCTTCTAAATCTGAGTCTAAAAGTCGTGAAAGCATTGGAATCGCATCTGCATCGCCAATTCGCCCTGCCGCAAGTGCCGCACGCTTTCTAACAAAAGGATTTTTATTCCTCATTAAATCTTCAAGTGTTTTATCATAACGAAGTTCGTCTTCGGCTTTGACTATTTGCAAAAGCTGCTTCATCGGAACTTTTTTAAAATAATCCGCAGTTTGTGCAAATGTCTGAATTGAAGTAAAGAAAAAAA
>JBGTKR010000219.1:0-17740 GCA_041744535.1 Pyrinomonadaceae bacterium | reverse complement strand
TGGATTCGCAAGATCGTCGCCAGCGTTTCAAATCAACCGCTTGCAGAAGTCGCATCCGATTCGCGTCTGACAGATTTAGGCTTTGATTCGCTGATGTTCGTCGAATTGCAAGGTGCGGTCGAAGATGGTGGCGGTCGCGTTTTATCGCCCGACGAACTCAACGAAGTCCAAACCGTCCGCGAACTTTTAACCGCCGTCCAGCGAGTTGATAAAACAAAACGAATTGCCGACGAGCCGAAAGTTGAAGAAAAAGACGATGAAATAAAAATTCCTTTAGTAGTGAAAACTTTGGGAAACCGTCTGGTAAGTTTCGCCCAAAAAACGCTCTACGAAAACATCCTCGAAACCAATATCGAAGGGCGTTCAAACGTCCCGCCGCACACTAATTTTATCGTTTCATCAAACCACGCTTCGCACCTCGATATGGGTTTATTAAAATTCGCACTCGGCGATGATGTCGCAGATCAAACCGTAGCGGTCGCGGCGGCGGATTATTGGTTCGACACAAAATACAAACGTGCGTATATGAACAATTTCACATCGCTCGTGCCGATCGAGCGTTCGGGAAGTTTGCGAACATCGCTCCGCCACGTAACGCAAATCCTTAAAGAAGGCTACAACTGCCTGATCTTCCCCGAAGGGACGCGATCTCTGACCGGCGAAATGGAAGAATTCAAACCCGTCATCGGCTATCTCGCTCTCAACAACAAAGTCGGAATCCTGCCCATTTATCTGTGGGGAACTTACGAAGCCTTCCCGAAAGGCACAACCGTTCCGAAAGTCAAAAAAGTCGGCTCAAAGATCGGTGCAAAAGTCGGCAGATTTCTCGAATACGAAGAACTCGCCGAAATGACAAAAGGAATTCCAAATGCCGAAAGTTATCGCCTTGTAGCGGCACGAGTCCAACACGAAGTAGAAAATATGCGTGATGGCAAAAAGGACAAATTCGATGTCAAAGCGATTCGGAAGAAATGGAAGGCTGAGAAGCGTAAAACGAAGAAGAAAAATCCGATGATTGATGAGTAAAACTATGAAAAAGAAACTGACAACCTCACAATTACGGAAAGAAGCCAAAGTTTTTGCTGAATTTGAATCAACGCACTCCGAACCAACTTTGTATGGAATGAATGATGGAAAAACTATTGGCACTTATATCGAACATAAATTTCGGCAAATGCTTGATGCAAAATATGAGGTAGCTTTTAGTAGTTCTGCATCAGGAATTGATTTGCCCGAACTACTTGTTGACATAAAAGTTACAAGCATCAGACAGCCTCAATCGTCTTGTCCATTTAGATCAGCACGTCAGAAAATTTTCGGTTTAGGATATTCATTATTAATTTTTGTTTATGACAAATCTGACGATGCAATGGACAAAACTTCAACTCTAGACATTCTTCACACTGTTTTTGTTGAAAAGGAACGAACTGCCGATTTCCAAACCACAAGAGGACTCAATCAAATTTTAGACAATGATGGAAATGCAGAGGATTTAGTTGCATTTATGCAAGATAGAAATTTACCGCTTGATGAAATTGAAGCAAATCGTATTGCCGAAGACTTGCTTGAAAAAGGCTCAATCACAGAAGGTTATCTTACAATTTCAAATGAGTTACAATGGAGATTACAATATTCACGGATTATTAACGAAGCGGGAAATGTTAAGGGAATTTGGCGGGTAAGATGAAAAGTTTAATAAAAGACAAGCAAGTTAAAGAATTCGGCGATTTTCAAACGCCGAGGGAACTTGCTTTTAAAGTTTGTCTTTTGTTATCTCGCTTGGGAATCGAACCCAAAACAATCGTTGAACCGAATTGCGGAATAGGTGGATTTCTCCAAGCGGCTAGAAAGATATTTTATTCTGCAGATATATACGGCTTTGATATATCTGCGGATTACATTAAAAATGCTAATGATAAGTTTCAAGGAGAAGCAAATATCTTTATTTCCCAAGCAAACTTTTTTGAAACGGATTGGATTAAATTGTTTCAAACATTTACAAAACCACTATTAATTTTGGGGAATCCGCCTTGGGTTACAAGTTCGGAACTTGGTTCATTAGAAAGTAAAAATTTACCAAAAAAAGAAAATTTTCAAAACTTTAGCGGTTTTGATGCTCTGACGGGGAAAAGCAATTTTGATATTTCCGAATGGATGCTCATACATTTATTTCAATCGCTAAATTGGCAGAATGCTAGTTTAGCGATGCTTTGTAAAACTTCCGTTGCAAGAAAGGTTCTTAAATACGCTTGGAAAAACAACATTAGCTTAAAAGATTCAGCGATTTATGGAATTGAAACTGAAAAGTATTTCAACGCATCGGTTGATTCTTGTTTGTTAGTTTGTAATTTCTCGCAAACTTTACAGGATTTTACAACTAAGGTTTATGAGAGTTTGGATAGTGAAAATCCAATCCAAAAAATAGGTTTTAAAAATAATCAGCTAATTGCTTCAATTGATTTATATGAAAAGTGGAAACATCTAAATAGCGTTTCGGATCGCAAATGGCGTTCGGGAATAAAACACGATTGCTCGAAGGTAATGGAATTAACCAAAGAAGGCAATTTATTTGAAAACAAACTCGGTAAAACTTTTGGATTGGAAGATGAATTTGTCTATCCTATGTTGAAAAGTTCCGACCTTGCAAATGACAGATTAGTTCCAAAGCGTTGGATGTTAGTTACTCAAAAAAGTGTGAAGGATGATACGGAAAGCATTTCCGAAATTGCTCCCAAAACTTGGAATTATCTAATTGAAAATGCAGAATATTTAGACAATCGAAAAAGTTCTATTTATAAAAATCGCCCAAGATTTTCAGTATTTGGAATCGGCGAATATTCATTTGCCCCGTGGAAAGTTGCAATTTCGGGATTTTACAAAAAGATTGATTTCAAAGTTGTTGGAAGTTATGAAAACAAACCTATTGTCCTTGATGATACTTGTTATTTTATTCCCTGCAAAACTAAAAAAGAGGCGGAGAAAATCGGTTCGCTGTTAAATTCTGTAATTGGAAAAGAGTTCTTTGCGGCATACATTTTTTGGGATGCAAAACGTCCAATTACTGTAGATTTATTGAAAAAAATAAATATTTTAAAACTGGAAAAAGAAATTTCAAATGGCAAAGAAAACAAAAGCATTAGCAAAAACAAATAACAAGATTCTGATTACAGGCGGAACGGGATTTCTCGGCACGCATATCGTCAGACAATTTCTGGATGCGGGCGAGAAAAATCTGCGGGTGATGGCTTCGAGCGTTCCTGTTTGGATGCTGGATGAAGGCGTTGAGGCGTGTGTCGGTTCGGTTACGAATGTTTCAGATGTGGCGGAAGCGGTGAAAGATGTTTCGGCGATTTATCATTTGGCGGGGAAGGTTTCACGGGATAATGATGATGCAGTTTTAATGAACAAAATTCACGTTCAAGGGACGCGGATTTTGTGCGAAGCGGCGGTTGAAGCGGGAGTGAAAACTTTTATTCTCGCATCTTCGAGCGGGACGATTGCGGTTTCGGAGGATAAAGAAATTGTTGATGAAACTTATCCGCCGCCGTTAGAGTTGATTTCGCGGTTTGCTTATTATGCGTCGAAGTTTTATCAGGAAAAGACGGCGTTGGAGAATTTTGACGGCAAGGGATTGAAACTCGTAATTTTGAATCCTTCGCTGCTTTTGGGAACGGGCGATGAGCGTTTGAGTTCGACCAAACCGGTGCTTGATTTTCTCGCACGCAAAATTCCTTTTACACCTTCGGGCGGTTTGAATTTTGTTGATGCGAGAGATACGGCAACCGCGTTTATCAACGCATTGGAGAAGGGAGGACACAGGGAAAAATATCTGATCGGTGCGGAAAATATGACGTTTGCGGAATTCTTTGGGAGACTCGAAAGACTTTCCGGCGTTTCCGCTCCGATGATTCGTGTGCCGAAAGCTGTTTCAATTCGGGCGGCAAATTTTATCGGTTCGGTCTTTAAGAACTGGAATAAAACGCCGCCGTTTGAAGCGAAGGAAGTTGAGCAAGCAGAGTTATTTTGGTATTTCGATTCGTCGAAAGCAAAAGAAGAATTAGGTTTTGCTCTACGCGATCCGCAGGAAACTTTGAACGATACGATCAAATATCTGCGTGAGAATTTTTTGGGTGAAGGTGTTTTTGATTAGTAAAAAAGAAAGGATAAAGCAATTAAATTTAAGATGAAATGAGCGATGATTGATGTAAGTATTGAACGAGTTTTTTGATATAAGAAAGCAAAAACTGCTCCATAAACCAAATAGGTAAGTATATTGACAAAATCAAAATGATATACAGCGAAAATACAGCAAGAAAATATAAATCCGATTTTAGGAAAACCGTTTCTCAAAAAATTTCCAAACATCATTTCACGAAAAAATAATTCTTCTGTGATTGGTATTAATAAAACACCCGTTATAAAAAGTAATATCTTTTCATTAAGAGGATATGAAATAAACTTAGCCCACGGGTAAGAAGTAGAAATTAAATCTCCGAATAGATTATATACAGCAATATTTTGTAGATAACCAAAAATCCAAATTCCGATACCTGATAAAACTCCAATCGAAACTAAATAAAATAGAGAGAAATTCCTTTTTTCGCTTTTCCATTGTTTTATTTCTTCACGATTCTTATATATACGCCATACGGCAATTCCCAAAATTACTATTTGAAAAATTGTTATGAAAAGCCAATTCTCAAATCCCTTACCATTAATTGTTGATTCTATCTCATAATCGTTTTTAGAGAAGAAAAAAGAAGTAATAAGAATAACAACCGTAATCACAAAAAATAAAACCAAATTAAGTATAACGTAAACAAATTCTTTGATGATTAGAGAAAGTGGCTTTTGTTTTAGTTTTTTATATATCATTTATTTATAAGTTTCTAAAAACTTAGGTTTCCTTCTCGCCTTCGTTGCCTGCTCCCAAGAATATGCAAGTTTTATCAAAGTCGGTTCGGAAAATGCTCCGCCGATAAATGATATTCCGATGGGCAGTTCGTTTAAAAAGCCCGCAGGGACGGTGATATTTGCATAGCCGGAAACCGCCGCAAGAGATGAACTTGAAACATAATTTGTCGGACTGTCGCCGTTGATGAGATCAATCATCCACGATTGGGCGTTTGATGGTGCGACGACGGCATCCAGGTTGTCTTTGTCTAAGACCATATCAATACCCTTATCCTGCGACAAGACTTTGCTCGTTAAAAGAGCGAGGCGGTATTCTCGGTCGGTCAAATCCTTTTTCGCCTGTGCCTTTTCAAAAATTTCCTGCATAAAATACGGCATTTCCTTGTCGGCGTTTTGTTTGTTGAATTCGATGAGCTTTTCGAGCGTGTTGTATTTTCCGCCGCGTTTTTTTAAATAACCATTCAGATCGGCTTTGAATTCGTAAAGCAGAACTTGGTAGGAATCATCGCCGAAATTTCGCAGGTCGGGGAAATTTACATCTTTTAATTTTGCACCGTTTTTTTCTAAGGTTTTTAGATTTTCTTCCATTAGCTTGTCGAGTCTGTTATTACGTCCGAAATACTGGCGAATAACACCGATCTTTGCTCCTTTTAAGCCGTTTTTGTCCAGAAACTTCGTGTAATCTTTTTCGCCTTTAGAAGAAAACTGTGTTGTAACCGAATCTTCCTTGTCAACGCCGGTCATTGCATTCAGCAAAATCACGGCATCCGTTACGGTTCTTGCCATCGGTCCGGCGGTGTCTTGAGAATGAGCAATCGGAATAATTCCGCTTCTGGAAACGAGTCCGAGAGTCGGTTTGATGCCGACGATTCCGTTAATTGAAGCGGGACATACAACCGAGCCGTTGGTTTCAGTGCCGATGGCGACAGCCGCCAGATTTGCGGCAACCGCAACTCCCGAACCCGACGAAGAACCGCACGGGCTTCGGTCTAAAATATACGGATTGCGGGTTTGACCGCCGCGTCCCGACCAACCGCTTGAGGAGTTTTCCGAACGGAAATTTGCCCATTCGCTCAAATTCGTTTTACCGATCAAAACCGCACCCGCTTCACGCAGTTGTTTAACAATAAACGCATCCTGTTTCGGTGTCGGAGCATCAACTAAAGCAAGGCTTCCGGCGGTAGTTTTCATTTTATCGGCGGTATCTATGTTGTCTTTGATGACAACGGGAATTCCGTGCATTTGTGAACGGACTTTGCCGCTTTTGCGTTCCTTGTCCATCTGCTCGGCAATCTTCAAAGCATCGGGATTTATTTCGATTATGGAATTTAATTTCGGATCAATTTGCTTGATTCTTTCGAGATAAATTTCGACGAGTTGTTTTGAAGTTGTTTCGCCGGTTTTCATAGCGTTCTGCATTTCCAACACGGTCATTTCCTCGATGTCGAATGCTTTATTTAGGGCGTTATTTGCCCCTTTGATCTTGCTGCTCATTAAAAAAATCGTGCCTCCCGTTAAACCTGTGTTAAGAAAATCCCGACGATTGATAGACATATTTTACTCCCCTCAGATTTTGGACGTATTTAAGATTGGTTTGAATAGTTTATACTTTAGGCGGAAATTTTAGCAAATTAAAACACTTAAAGGTAAAATCCCGCCGGAATTTAGTTTGCTTACAATTGAAAAACAATCCATAATGAATCACAAATAAATTTGAGGAAATATAAATATGTATAGAAAATTATTGGTGTTCGTGTTTGGGATCGGTTTGATTTTCGCAGGACTTTCAGCCTGCACGAATGTAAAGGAAAGTGCGGAAAATGATTCAAACAGCAGCGAAATGAAAACGAGCGAAGCGGATAAACAATTTGAGGAATTGGCAAAAAAATTTACCGATGAACTGCTGATAATTAACCCCGAATGGGCGACGAGTTTGGGCGAACATCAATATGACGGGAAGTTGAACGATTATACCGTCGGCGGCGTTGAAAAAAATCGTGAATTCAGCAAAAAATACTTAGCCGAACTGGATAAAATTCCCCTCAAAAAACTCAATAAAACCAATAATGTTGATTACCGAATCTGGAAGGACAATCTCGCATCCAATATTTTTTCGCTCGATACTTTGAAGGAATATGAATGGAATCCGATGAGCTACAACGTCGGCGGGGCGATCAACGACCTTTTGCAGAGAGATTTTGCACCTTTGAAGGAGCGTCTGGGAAATGCAAAGTTGCGGCTTGAAGCGATTCCGCAAGTTATCGAAGCGGCAAAAGCGAATTTGAAAAATCCGCCGAAAATCCACACCGAAACGGCGATTCAGCAAAATGAAGGCGTGATAAATTTGATCAAAGGCGATTTGCAGATGTTTGTTGATGAAGCAAAATTAAAGGATGAATTCGCACCTGCTCAGGAAAAAGCGGTTGCGGCACTCGAAGATTACGGCAAGTGGCTCAAAGAAGATTTACTGCCGCGTTCAGACGGGGATTTTCGCATCGGAACGGAAAAATATAACGAGAAATTGAAATATTCGCTGGCTTCAGACCTGACGAAGGAGGAGATTTTAAAACGTGCGGAGGAAGACCTGATAACGACGCAAAACCGTATGTATGAAGTCGCTCTGCCGCTTTATAAAAAATATTTTCCCGATGAAACCGACGAAGCAAAATTGAATGATAAAAAACTTGTCAACAAAGCCGTTCTGGATAAACTCGCCGAAGAGCGTCCCGATAACGAAACGATCGTTCCGCTTGCCGAAAAAGCCGTAACGGAAGCCGAAAAATTTGTTCGGGATAAAAAACTCGTAACCGTTCCCGACAAACCTCTGAAGGTAATCGAAATGCCCGAATTTGCACGCGGAACTTCCGTTGCTTATTTCGATTCGGCGGGACCTTTTGAAAAGAAAAACGAAACTTTTTACGCTATCGCCCCGACACCGAAAGATTGGGATGCGAAACGCCGCGAATCTTTTTACAGAGAATATAACAATTATATGATTAAGGATTTGACCGTTCACGAAGCGATGCCCGGACATTATTTGCAGATTATGCACTCGAATGAATTCAAAGCTCCGACTAAGATTCGCTCAATCTTCCGCAGCGGAACTTTTACCGAAGGCTGGGCGGTTTACACCGAACAATTGATGGCGGAAAAAGGCTTCGGCGGAGCGGAAGTCGAAATGCAGCAATTGAAAATGAAACTCCGCGTGATAATAAACGCGATCATTGACCAGAAAATTCACACCGCCGGAATGACCGAAAAAGAAGCGGTTGATTTTATGATGAACGAAGGTTTTCAGGAAGAAGGCGAAGCCGTCGGCAAATGGAAGCGTGCGAATTTGAGTTCGACGCAGCTTTCTACCTATTACGTCGGAAGCATCGAAGTAAACGACATTCGCAAAGCCTACGAAGCAAAAAACAAGGGCAATGTTGATATGCTGAAAATGCACGATGCGATGCTTTCATACGGTTCGCCCGCACCGAAATATGTTAAGGAAATGCTGGATTTGAATTAGGTAATTTGAATTTAAAAACAGTAAAGCGGACGAATTCTAAATTCGTCCGCTTTACTGTTGATTTAACAAAAATATTTAAACCGATGCTTCTTCTAACTCGAGAATTCTTTCATCCATTCTAATTTGTTCGCCCGCAATCTTATTGACAGCACGATTATTTAAACGCAGTTCTTTTTCAATTCTTTTCTGACCGTCTTTGAGTTCTGAAACATCTACTTGAAGATTTGCAACCTTCTTATCCAAAGAATCAACTTTCTTATCCAAAGAATCAACTTTCTTATCCAAAGAATCAACTTTATCTTCTAATGTGTCGAATCTTTTGTTTAAATCTTGAACACCATTGACACTTTTTGTTAAGAGATTAAACATTTCCTTTTCCTGATTTTCCGTCATAAATTTCTCCAGAGATTTTGCGAAAAGAATTACTTCATCTAAAATACTCTATTTTTTCAGTTTTTCCAAACTTCCATCACCGCTGATCTTGCGTGAATTTATGTTTGCAACTTGTTCAGCTTTGGCAAATGCACGCATAAAGTTTTCTCCTAAAACCTTGTTGATTTCCTTTTCGGTATAACCGCGTTTAAGCATTTCGTAAGTTACCAGAACAAGGTCTTCCGCACCGTTCATTCCGGTTGGCAAAGAAGGAACACCGTCATAATCCGAACCGATTCCGATGTAATCTATTCCGGCGATTTTTTTAACGTGATCTATGTGGTCAACGATTTTTGTGTAGGACGGAACATAGATCGGGTTGGCAGCATACAGTTTGCGTTTTTCTTCGTTTAATTTTGGTCGGTCATCCTTATATTTTTCGTTGATTTCCTTGAGTTCCTTTTCCAATTTTTTATCTCTCGCACGATCTTCGTCTAGATAGCGTTGATCGAGAAACGCGGGATAGAAATTTATCATTATCACACCACCGTTTTTCGGCAGAAGTTTTAAAACGTCATCGGAAACATCACGCGGATGATCGGAAAATTCGCGTGCCGATGAATGTGAATAAATAACGGGTGCGGTGGAGATTTCCAAAACATCACGCATCGTGTCGTCGGAAACGTGCGAAAGGTCAATGAGCATTCCCAAACGATTCATTTCCTTGACGACTTTTTTGCCGAAATCATTCAAACCCCCGTAAGGTTTATACGGTTTATCGTCTTTTCTATCACAACAAGCGTCCGCCCAATTATTCGTGTTGTTATGGGTTAAGGTCATATAACGCACGCCGAGACGATAAAAGTTTCGCAAAGCAAAGAGCGAATCTTCAATCGCGTGTCCGCCTTCGATTCCCATTAAGGCGGCAACTTTGCCTTGTTTTTTAGCTTGGCGTATGTCGTTTGTAGAAGTTGCGATCATCATTTTGTCGGGATATTTTTCGGCTTCACGATAAACGGTGTCAATAAGATTCATCGCCCGTTGCATTGAGCCGAATGGTGTTTTTTCGGCAAAAGTGCGGGAAACGTAAATAGAAAAGAAAAGTCCGGTAATATTTCCTTTTTTAATCCGCGAAAAATCCGTGTGAAAAGGATCGCCGTCAAGATGATATTTGCTCAACGAATTGGATGCCAGCGAAAAATCTTCGTCATACATCGGCGAAGTTATATCATTGTGTCCGTCAACAATTAAAGCCTTTTCGTGAATCTTTAAAGCCTTTTGCCAGAGTTTCGCATCGGCATTCGGCGGCATTGTCTGCGAAAAAATTGAAAGAGAAAAAACTATTAGAACGATTATAGCAACAATTGATTTTTTCATAATTTTTTTGAATAGAACTTGATTTTAAAATCATTTCAGCATCTTTTATTTAAAGATTGGTGATTGGTAATTGGTAATTGGGTTAAATTCGACGCTTTAACCCATTTACCAATTTCGTATTACTATTTCCCTTCCCGCGGTTTTGCATTTTTAACGTATTTATCCAACCAGTTTATTTGTTCCCAAAGAACATGCTCGATGGATTCACGAGCGGCATAACCGTGTGATTCGTGCGGCAGCATTACGAGTCTTGCCGTGCCGCCGTTGCCTTGAATTGCGGCATACATACGCTCGGACTGTATCGGGAAAGTTCCCGAATTATTATCCGCCATTCCGTGAATCATCAGCATCGGCTCATTGATCTTGTTGGCACGGAAAAACGGCGAAAGTATGTAGTAACTTTCCGGTGCTTCCCAGAATGAACGTCTTTCAGATTGAAAACCGAAAGGTGTTAAGGTTCGGTTATATGCACCGCTTCGGGCAATTCCGGCACGAAACAAGTCTGAATTTGCAAGCAAATGTGCCGTCATAAAAGCACCGTAGGAATGTCCGCCGACGGCAACTCTGTCGCGGTCAACCACGCCCATTGCAACGCCTTTATCAATCGCCGCTTTTGCTCCGGCGACGAGTTGTTCGATGAATGTGTCGTTGACCGTCAGAGGATCACCAACGATTGGAACGGTTGCATCATTAAGAATCGCATAGCCTTGCAGTAACAAAAACAAATGCGAATAACCGCCGATCTGTGTAAAACGATTGGTCGAACCCGAAACTTGTCCGGCGACATCGCTGTTCGTGTATTCGAGCGGATACGCCCACAGCAAAGTCGGCAGTTTTGTGCCTTCCTTGTAATTCGGCGGTAAATAAAGCGTGAATGATAGATCAACGCCGTCGGGACGTTTGTATTTGACGAGTTTTTTCTTAATCCCGCGAAGCTGCGGTGCGGAATCGGCAAAATTTGTAATAGCTCTCACCGAAGTCGCATTCGCTTTTGCTTCGGGCGTATTCGTCCGATCACGCAAAAACAAGTTCGGCGGTTCGCTGATTGATTCGCGGCGGGTGATGAATCTGTTTGCATTGTCATCGAGAAGGGTTACGAATTCTTCGTAAAAATCTTTATCTGAACGCCAGATTTCCTCGACTTTTAAGGTTTTCAAATTCATCCGACGCAGGAATGGCAGATCGCCTTCGGGCGTTGCTCCGCGGTCTTCGAGATATATGTAACCGTCATTCTGCAAAACAACCCGCTCGCCGTTTGCCAGAGTTTTCATTACCGGACTTCCGATGTCGTCATATCTGTTGCGGATATTTAAATCCTGAACTAATTTCGCATCCTTCGGATTCCGGTAATCGGTCATATAGATTCGGCGGCGTTGTTTGTCGCGGTCGTAATCGTAAAACCACATCATCCCGCCGGTTTCGCCGAATATTCTGCCCGAATATCTCTGCTCGGTTTTGAGAAGTTCACGCGGCATCATTTTGGTCGGAACTTGATGGATCATCAGTTTGTCGCGTGGCGTGATTTTATTTCGCGGATCGCCGCCGTCCAATGCTTCCGCCCACATCAGCGTTGACGGTTCGGTCGGAATCCAGTCAATGCTTCGCGGAGCGGTTGTAACGCCGCCGACGGGTAAATTATCCTGAAGCGGAACGCTCGCAACTTTATAAACCAATCTGCCGTCGGTATCCCAAACTTCGACTTCGCTAGGAAAACTAAATGCCGGGAAAAGATAGGAATAAGGTTTGATAATTCTCGAGACCAGAATATATTTTCCATCCGGCGAAGGATTCATTTGTTCGTAAATTGCAGGTTTGTTGATATTTTTGATTTTCCCGTCAATTCCGATAACGGCGAGTTGCGATGTTGCGTAATAATCAAATAATTTTTCGTCATTCGGCGATTTTAATAAATCCTGAAACGTGCGGATCGCTCCGGCTTTGCCCGACGATTCCTGGATGCTCGGTGATGTCGGAACATCGGAAACTTCCGGTGCTTTGCCGCGGTTTGCCGGAACGAGATTGACCAGTAAACTTCTCTGATCGGGCATCCAGTCAAATCTGCCGAAAGCCGTATTGACCTGTGCGTTTTTTATTTTATTGGCTTTTCCCGTCGCCGTTTCAATTATCCAGAGTTCGACTCCCGTCGGTGTCAGATTTCCCGCCGCGATATGTTTTCCGTCCGCACTCCAGTTCGGCGAAATGACTTTAGCTCCGGCAGGTAAATTTATATTCATTTCCTTGCCGTCAGCGATATTTTTCAATTTTGCGTTAATAAAATATCTTTCGTTATGATCGGCATTCGTTTTCGGATTGATCCGCAAACCGGCAAGTCTTAACATCGGTTCGGCTAGATCCGCAATCGGCGGATAACGCACCGGCTCGAGCATCAAAATTTTATCCTTTGCCGGGCTGACCGAGGTGATCGGAGTCGCCGGAGAATTAAGCACACTCATAATATTCTGCGGCGGTTTCTGATAGCCTTGAGCAAAGATAAATGTTGAACTTATCGTAAAAATTACGAGTAAGAAAGCGATTTTAATAAATTTTTTCATTGTTTGATTTCTCCTAGACCTTCAATAATTTTTCTGGCGATACTGGGAATAATTTCCTGCTCTTTAGCGTGATTTTCCGTAAAAATAACCAATACGAATTTTAAACCTTCGGGCGTTTCGATATAAGCGGCATCGTGGCGTGTCGAAGATGTCCAGCCTTCTTTTGACCAGATTTTCGTGCCGGGTTTTAGTGCGTGTGATACAAATTCTGTATGAGTTGAATCAACCGTCGGTTTTTCCCAATCGCGTTTCAGCAAGGTCATCATTTGCGAGCTTCTTTCGCCTGTAACCGCTTTGCCGAGAACGATCTCCGTTAAAAGTTTCGCCGTCGCATCCGTTGTCAGCATATTTCGGTTTTCGCTTTTATAATTACGAAATTGCTGTTCGCGACCCCAAGCGTCTTCGCAATGCGTTTTTTGATTGACATTGATATGTTCATAACCGAGCGATTGATAATAACGATTGACGGCATTGCGTTTAAAAGCCCATTTTGCAAATTCCTTAGCAGGCATCTCCGCACCGCTTGAAGTATCGGTCAGAACATCGAGAATATAACCCGTTGATTCATTTCCCGAATCAATTATCATATTTTTCAAACCCCTTTCCAGTTCCGGTGTCATCTTGACCGAACCATCTTCCAACTGCCGAAAAAGTGCCGCCATATAAAACATTTTTACCACGCTGGCGGGATATATCTGTTCATTGCCGCGATAATCCGCTTTGGCGTATTTTTCAGCAGAACGCAAATCTATCAGCGTTGCCGCTATTTCATCCGGTTTTAAACTTTTGTTTGCAAAATCCTTCAAGGTCTCATTAACTGCCGAATCTAAAAGGCTTTGCAGTTTATCCGATTGAATAAATTTTACGGATTCGACATTTTTTTGCGGAAGATATTTTTTAGCGATCTGACGGTCTTGTGCCGATAGATAAACACTAGAAACGGCAAAAACAGTTAGACAGAACAAAACCGTGTACAGTTTTTTCATTCAACAAACTCCTTATAAAGTTTTTTATCAAGTGCAGATAAATAGAGTATAAACTAATAAGCATCCAACATAAAAGTCTTTGCAGGCAAAAACAAAACGGAAGTTTCGGCATACTCAAACATTCGTGAAAAAAAGTAAGTAGAATCTTCTTTGCCGACTTGGACGGCGACGCAAAATGGAAGTTCTGAGATACGGTGTATGTTACGAAGGTGCTTGGTTCGAGGCATTTCAGAACAAAGACGGCAAAGCAGCCAAAATGCTAGAAACGGGCTGCGGAGTCTGTTTTCTTATACAAAAGCCGCAAACCTTCAAGCAATAGATTTTCCTCGATAATTTCAACAAACTTCGAGTCTTCCGCGATCAATTCCGCAAACCCGCCCGTCGAAATTATTTGCGGTTTTTCCTTTAATTCACTAATCATTCGCTCGATTATGCCGTCAACCAAACCGATGTAACCGAAATAAATTCCCGATTGGATGGAAGAAACGGTTGAGTTTCCAATGATTTTCGACGGTTTTTTCAGTTCCACTTCGGGAAGTTGTGAAGTTTTTGCAAAAAGTGCGGAAGATAAGGTATTTATGCCGGGTGTGATAATTCCGCCGAGATATTGGTTTTGTGAATTGACCGCATCAATCGTCGCCGCCGTTCCGAAATCGCAAATAATAACGGGATTTCCGAATTTTTCAACCGCCGCATAAGCACCGACCAATCTGTCAGAACCGCAGGTTTCGGGCGGGAAATAATTTATTGAAAAGCCATAATCAAATGTTTGATCGGCAAAAAAGGGTTTGATCTTAAAGTATTTTTTGCCGAGATTTTGATAAGTGTTTTTTAGTTCTTTAACAACGCTCGAAATAACGATTGCGGAAATCTGAAAGGGAAATCGGTCTTTGATTTGAGCGAAAATTTCTTCGGGAATTTCGCGGCGGACGGTTTTGACCGTGAATTTTCCAACCAGATTATCATTTTCAAAAACACCGAATTTCGTGCTTGAATTGCCGATGTCTATTGTCAAAATCATAATCGTTAATAATGGAAAATGGAAAACGGAAAATGGATAATAAATCGGAATTGATCCAAAGCATTATCCATTTTCCATTATCCGTTATCAATTTTTATCTGAATTATCCTTCAAGCGGCAGCCCGTCATAAACCACACGCCAGCCGTTCTTTTTGCTGGAATGCAGACTTTTTGTGTACCAATCGAGGGCTTTATCGGGATCATCGTAGAGTTGAACCGCCGGATTTATTTCACGCGGGTCAACCCGGCAAATCGCTCCGCCCTGATCGGCGGTTTTCAGACACAAAAGTGCGATCATATCGTTTTTGGACAAGATCGCCGTCCGTGTATTTACTTCGGTAAATTCAAATGTTTCAATTCTCGGTTCTTCAAACTCATTAAATTCCTGTTCAAATTCGTTAAATTCATCTTCAAGAATTTCAAAGCTATCTTCAAACTCATTAAATTCCCGTTCAAGTTCGTCCAATTCTCTTTCAAAATCTTCGTATTCCGTATTCATATAATAAAAATTCCTTATAAATCGTGCTACCTTCAAAGTTACATCTTTCAAAGCCAAAAGGCAATTTAGAATTATCTTAAACGCTCGACATCGCCCGCTTGTATAATTTTAATTTCGCCGGTTTCGGTTCTAACTCTCAACGCACCGTTTTTTTCCAAACCGCAGGTTATTCCGTAAATTATTGTATTTTCTAAAATCACATACACTTTTTTTCCTTCAAAATAACTTGAACGCTTTGCCCATTCTTTGCGAATAATCTCTATACCGTTTTCATTTTGAAAAATTTCGTAAAAATATATAAAAAATCGTGTCAGAGAATTTAACAATTTATCATAATCAGGCTTTCGGTTCGTTTCTTGTTCAATGGAAGTTGCAGTTTCGCTTAATTCGGCGGGGAAGTTTTTCGAGTTCAGATTTATTCCGATTCCGACGATCACGGCTAACCCTTTGTTTGTTTCAACCGTTTCCGCCAAAATTCCGCTGATCTTTTTTTCATTGACCAGAACATCATTCGACCATTTTATATCGGGTTTTAATTTATAGAGTTCTTTCAAAACTTCACAAACAACTACCGCCGTCATTAATGTAATCAGCGATAAAAATTTCGTTTCGATTTTCGGACGCAAAACGATGCTGAAATATAATCCCGAATCTTTTGCCGAAATCCAATTTCGCCCGTGTCTTCCGCGTCCCGCCGTTTGCTCGTTTGCAACAATGCACAAACCTTCGTCAGCACCACGTTTTGCTTGATTTATTGCTTCGGTGTTGGTGGAATCCAGCGAGTCGAATTTTAAGATCGTAAGATTTATAATTATTTATAGGCGGAAACTTTCCAAAGCGAATTAGTATAAAATTTGTTTTCGTCAAAAAAGTTTCTAACGATTTCAAAACCGCTCTTTTTCGCCAGTTTTTCGATCATTTCAAGATTATATTTTTGCGAAACCTCCATATAGATCGGCTCCCATTTTTTGAAATAAAACTCTTTATCGAGCGATTTTATAAAAACGGTCTGCTCTTTTTGCGAGATCAAATAGGAACGTGCCGCACATTCGGTCGGATGATAACTGGCGTAATGCGAAAATTCTTCGGTGTTAAAATCCGCTCCGAGTTCGCGGTTAATTCGTTTGAGCAAGTTGAGGTTGAATTTTGCCGTTACGTCCTGCGAATCGGCGTAAGCATTGAGAATCGTTTTCGGGTTTTTGTGCAGATCAAAGCCGATGAAAATCAAATCTTCTTTGCTCATAATTTTCCGCAAACTTTTGAAAAATTCAACGGCTTGTTCTTCGCGGAAATTGCCGACATTTGAACCGAGAAACAAAATAATCTTGCGTTTGTCAAACTTTTCCTTAAATGCTTCGAGAGTTTTAAAATAATCGCCCTTTTCGGTTTGAATTGCCAGACCGGGAAATTCCTTGCTGAATTTTTCGATCAAAAAATTTAATGCTTCGGACGAAATATCAATCGGAACATAACGGAACTTAGCGTTATGCTTCAAAAAATAATCAACCAGCAGAGAAGTTTTCGTGCCGTCGCCCGCACCGAGTTCGATCAGGTCGAATTCGCTTTTGTCGGCTTGAAACGCATTAAAGATTTCTTCGGTTTGTTTGCGGAAAATCTCGTCTTCGCTGCGTGTCAGATAATATTCAGGCAGTTTCATAATTTCCTGAAAAAGCCTCGAACCTTCGTCGTCGTAAAAATACTTTGAAGATAACTGCTTCGGATCATTTGTTAATCCGTTTAAAACATCTTCAGCGAAACTATTCTGCTTCTGCTGTGTCGAATCCTTCATTTTCTAAACCCTTGCTCTATTTGAATTAAAAATTATGAATTGTAAAAATAAAATTTTTATCATTTCACCAAACGCAAACCCGTGAATTGCCAGCGAAGATGCGGATGAAAAAAGTTGCGGTAAGTTTTGCGGCTGTGTCCGGGCGAAGTTGCGACGGACGCACCACGCAGAACTTTTTGATTGACCATAAATTTTCCGTTGTATTCGCCAACCGCACCTTCGGCGGTTTTGAAATTCGGATACGGTTCGTAAGATGAATTCGTCCACTCCCAACGCAAACCCCAATCGAATTTATCGCACGCCGTTTCCCATTCAAATTCCGTCGGCAGACGCATTCCTTTCCATTCGGCAAAGGCGGACGCTTCGTAAAAAGAAATATGACAAACCGGACTTTTCGGATTAACCTTTTTCAAGCCCGAAAATGTATAATTATAAATTTCACCGTCTTTTTCGTGCCAGTAAAGCGGCGAAACTATTTTATTTGAATTAACCCAATCCCAACCTTCCGAATGCCAGAATCGGTGATCCTGATAACCGCCGTCTTCGATAAATTCGGTAAATTCGGCATTTGTAATCAGATTTTTTTGAATTTGAAAATCTTCCAGATAAACTTTGTGTCTTCCCAATTCATTGTCAAAATGAAAGCCTTCGCCGTCAAAACCGATTTCCCTGACTCCACCTTCGATTTCTATCAAACCGTTTTCTTCAACTTCGCC
>JBGTKR010000218.1:0-2087 GCA_041744535.1 Pyrinomonadaceae bacterium | reverse complement strand
GTTTCAGGAGCGGACAGCGAAAAAGGTCTGCAAAGCATTGACCCGGAACTGGCACTTTTAATAAATGATAAAACCGACGACAGCAATATCAATGCGATCATTGCTTATCATCGGACTCCTTCAACTTCGGACATAAATCAGTTACAGCAGATCGGAATTTTGGGCGGAACACGGCTCAATATCTTGCCTCTGATAATAGTTTCCGCCACACGCGATCAGTTGATCGAGGTTTCCAGACTTCCGAATGTCCGCTCGCTTTACGGTAATCGCACGTTAAATTTCAATTCAGACCCATTTTATAAAAATACGCAAATCCAAAATGTTGCAGCCGACAGGGATTTACAAAGCCGAAATTCGGGAATGCCCGTTTCGGGTAAAAATGTAACGGTTGCGGTTTTGGACACGGGGATAAATTCTCTGCACGGCGATTTGGCGGGAAGAGTTATACAGAATGTTCAGCTTACCGATACGCAGTCAGCACCGACCGGATTTTCGGGTCCGATTCCGGTTGAAAATGTTCCCAATACCGATCCCGTCAGCGGACACGGAACTTTTGTGGCAGGTGTGATCGCGGCGAACGGAGTTTCTTCCGGCGGAAAATACAACGGAGTCGCTCCGGGAGCAAATATACTGGGTTTGAGTGCCGGTGATATAAATTTAATTCACGTTCTTTCGGGCTTTGATTATATTTTATCAAATCGAACAAGATTTAACGTCCGTGTGGTCAACTGCAGTTTTTCGGCGAATGTGCTTTATGACGAAAACGATCCGGTCAATATTGCTACAAAGATTCTGACGGAAAACAATGTCAATGTCGTATTTTCGGCAGGAAATACCGGAGCGGGAAACGGAACTTTGAATCCGTATGCTTCCGCTCCGTGGGTTGTCAGCGTCGGAGCAACGGATGAAAAAAGCCGTCTGGCAGATTTTTCTTCACGCGGAATTTTCGGCAGTTCGCTGCACCGACCTTCAATCGTTGCTCCCGGTGTTAACGTCGTAAGTTTAAGAAGCCTCGTGTCGCAGACGGGAACTTTAGGAGTTGCCGCCGGAGCGGATACAGACAGACTGAAACCGTCCGAACTTCCCTATTACACAACCGCCAGCGGAACATCCTTTTCCGCCCCGCAAGTTGCCGGTGCGATAGCTTTGATGCTTGAAGCCAATCCGAATCTCAAACCCGCCGAGATAAAAGATATTCTGCAAAGATCGGCAACTCCTCTGCCGAATTATTACAGCCACGAAGCCGGTGCGGGAATGCTCAATACTTATGCCGCAGTTTTGGAAGCGGCGTTTCCCGAAAGAAAAACAGGTTTATTCCGCTCGGTTTTAAGCAGCAATAAAATTTCTTTTACAACATCCGTCATTAAAAATCTTGAAGGAACCGTCGTCCCGGGTGCTGCCTCTTCAAACAGTTTTCAAATTCCCGCAAACACGATTCAGGCAAGTATAGACATTTCTTGGGGAAGCATTTTAAGCCCGAATGATCTGGGTTTAAAGGTTTTCGGTAATGGCAACAGTCTGGTCGGTGAATCAAATTATTTGAATCTGACGGGAATAACGGGCAAGCAAGAAAAGGTCGTTCTAAATAATCCTGCAGGTCAAACCTTACGTGCAGAAGTTAAAAATACAACTGCCGTCGGAACTCCGCAGGATTACTTCGGAGCAGTTAAGATAACCACCGTTGAATATCCGCGGTTAAGAGATTTGGACGAACTTTCAGATCGGGAACAGGCGATCATTCTTGAAAGTCTGCGTTCATTCCTGATGCTTCCGGCGGGAACAAAATTCAAAGCCGAATATCCTGTCAGAAGAGGTGAATTTGCCGAAGCAATCGTCCGCAGCGGTTTAGTTCCGCAATATGTCGCCGCCAATCCTATGTTTTCCGATGTGCGTAACTTATCAACCCGAAGCGTTGTCGAAAGCGTGCAGTCAAATCCGAACGGAAAGATTTTTTACGACGTTGAAATCGGCGATAAATTCAAACCGAATAATTCGGTCAACAGATTAGCCGCCGCAGTTGCTCTGGTTCGGGCGGCAAATCTGGAACATCTTGTTTCAAGAAGCGTTTTATCACCGACAATTTTAGA
>JBGTKR010000217.1:0-15477 GCA_041744535.1 Pyrinomonadaceae bacterium | reverse complement strand
TATGTCGCCATCTTCAATGGCTTTATCCGGTGATTATCTTTTCCCACAACTTGCGTTGTGGGCTACAAATATATCATCGGTTTCACCGATTAAGAATTAAATTTATTTGGTGGGTCAGGTTATTTAATTCCTTTTACTAAGTTAAAATTTTTTTATTCAAGTCATAAATTTTAATGAAAGAGGTTTTCGAAAAATTTAAGGATATAAATGTGTTGGTTTTCGGCGATGTGATGCTGGACCAATATCTTATAGGAAACTCCGAAAGGATCTCGCCCGAAGCTCCCGTGCCGGTGGTGAAACTGCAAAAAAAGAAATTTATTCCGGGCGGAGCGGGAAATGTCGCCGCTAATATTGCCGGTTTGGGCGGAAAACCCATACTGTCAGGAGTTATCGGATCGGAGCAAAGCGGAGAGGATCTGTTACAGGCTCTGCGGGAAAAAAATGTTTCGGGTGATTATATATATGTCAGCGGGGAGCGACCGACAACGCTTAAAACCCGTGTCATTGCCAATAATCAACAGGTTGCCAGAATTGATCTGGAAACATCTGCCGAATTGTCCGCTTTTGAGGAAGCAAAGGTTTGGGAAAAGCTCGAATCGGGAATTGGCGAAGCCGATATTCTGGTCATTTCGGACTACAATAAGGGAACGGTTGCGGAAAATATCTGTATGCGTCTGATAACGAAAGCCAATGAATTAAATATAAAGACCATCATTGATCCGAAAGGTAAAACATACCAAAAATATAAATCGGCATCTTTAATCACACCAAACAAAAGTGAATCGGTTAGTGCTTTGGATAGTTATTCAAAGCACCTGAAAAGAGATTTTACGCTCGAAACATTTTTAAGCGAGTTGGAACTTGAAGCGATTCTGGTAACGGAAGGCGAGAAGGGAATGACACTTTATCAGGATAAAGAAGTTTATAAACTCGAAGCAAAGACACGAAAAGTTTTTGATGTAACGGGAGCGGGAGATACGGTTATCGCTGTGATGGCAATGTCTGTAGCCGCCGGTGCTGATTATTTTAGGGCGGCGGAAGTTGCCAATCTGGCTGCCGGTCTGGTGGTCGAGGAAGTCGGAACATCGGTGGTAAAATTTAATAATTTGGTCAAATATATTTACCCGGAGAATAAAAAATAAGGTCTTTTTTTAAAAATCCGTTAAACACTTTTAATTTTTATAAAGCAAAACTTTAATTGTCGGAGGACAGACTCCTGACAAACTGCTTTAAGTTTGATACTGATACCGGATAAAATTATATGTCTTCTAATCAAAAACAAATGACAATCAATTTTGAAGCATACGGCGTGTGTGTGTCGTTAAATTTTCAGAAACCGTTTGAGTATGAGAATGTTCTGAGTTGTATAAAAAACGCGATACCGACTAACCTTAAAATTTTACAAAGTATAGAAAAAAACGAACATATATTTAAGATCAATGCTGAAACCAAATCAAAATACTCCTTAAAAAAAAACTCGGAACCAAAAATAACTTCGGATGATAAGTCACAGATTTTAGAGCGTCTGGAAAGTCTTTTGAGATTAACGGTTGCCGAACACGCCGATGCAAAGGTTTTTATACACGCCGGAGTGGTTGAATTGGGAGGTCGGGCGGTAATAATTCCGGCTCGCAGTTTTAAGGGAAAAACGACGCTTGTCGTTGAACTTATCAAAGCCGGTGCAAAATACTATTCCGACGAATATGCGGTAGTTGATGAAAACGGTTTGATCTATGCATTTCCGAAAACGCTTTCGGTCAGAGGTATTATTAACGATTATACACAGGTCGAGCGTCCGTATGATTTCTATGGTGCAAGTTTAGGACTTAAACCTATTAAAGCCGGTATGATACTTGTTACTGAATATCAGAAAGGAACGCATTGGAAACCCCGGATACTAAGTCAGGGAGAAGCGGTTTTGGAATTGATCTCGAACACGATACCGATCAGAAATAAACCCGAATATACTCTGTTTGTGTTAAACAAACTGGCTGAAAATGCGTTGGCGGTTAAATCAAAAAGAGGCGAGGCGAAAAGATTTGCAAAGAATCTGATCAGATTCTTTGAAACCGAGATGAAATAATCGGGTATCATTGCTTGCAACAATAGACATTATCGGAAATAACAAAATGCTCAATTTTATAAGAATATTTTTCCCGCGAATAAACGCGAATAAACGCGAAAATCGAAAATAAAGAAATTTAAAAAATCTTTTGTCTTATTTTCGCGGTCTTTCGCGTTTATTCGCGGACTGATTCTTATTTCCGATAATGTCTGGTTTAAAAACAGAGAAGTTGAGTTAAATTTGATAAAAGATACAAAAAAAAATGATTTAAAAGGTTTGGCAATTGATACGGCGGATCAATTCGGCGGAATAGCCTTGCTCGAACATAACAAAATTACAGACCTGCGGCATCTGGAAAAAGAAATTTCACGTTCCGCAGATCTGGTTTTCAGAATCAAAGATTTATTGTTAAAAAATAATCTCAAAGTAAAGGACATAGATTTTGTTTCTTATTGCCGCGGACCGGGCAGTTTTACAGGCATTAGAATCGGGGCGGCGACATCATACGGCATTTCAAGATCAAACGGAGGTAGCTGTATCGGTGTAACAAAATTTGAAGCACTGGCGTTGGTTTCGGAAAAATCGAAACCGTTGGATATTTTAGTAAAGGGAGGGACTGAAAATATTTTTATCTATCGGTTTTCAAAATCGTGTGAAATAACAAAAGGAGATAAAGTTGGTTTTAAAACAAAAAAGATTTCCGAACTGACAACCATTGATTTTTCCGAAACTTCCGAAATAATTCTGCAGAAATCTCTTTACAAGGAATATCTATCTAAAATTTTAGAAGGCAATAAAAAAATAAAATTCACCCTCGCGTCCGATAACATTTCAGACTTAATCGGCTTAAAGGCGTTGGAAAAATTAAAAGGGAAGCCCGATGATGCAAAAGGTATATTACCGATCTACACAGATTTTTATACATTATAAAAAAAATAAAAAAAATAAAAAAACAATTATGCAGAGAGAACAATTATTAGAAACCTTACAACTATGCGTCCGATAATAACACCTATATTCACAACCTTAAAAATAAATTTAAATTTATTTTTTCATCTAAGGATAGATTGTAAATAGAACAGATATAAAAGAATAAATATTTGAAAAGTTTTTACCAAATATTGTAATATACACAATACAGCATTTAAGTTGTTAAAAAATATAAATTCAAGCAGAAAGGAGAACAAAATTTATGGATATTTCAAAGACCGAGGCGGTTCGAAACGAGTTAATGAAGATAGATTCAAAATTCAGGGATATGGTTCATCAGCATCAGAATTATGAAGACAGGCTGACAGAGCTATCCAATCTGGCTTATCCGAGCGAAGAGGAACAGCTCGAAGAAATAAATATAAAGAAATTGAAGCTGAGTCTGAAAGACCGTATGTATGCAAAAATTGACGAATACGCAAATTCGCATTAGTTCTTAAAAAGGTTTTTTTATTAAAAAAAGGGCGGGGTTACTATAATACCTCGTCTTTTTTTCCGCAATTCGGACTAAAAGCCTCTATGCCGTTATTTGTTGTGATAAATACGGTGTCTTTTACATAGATCGGCGGTGATATAAAATATGTTCCGTCTTCAAAATTTAGCTTGTTTATTAATTTACCGTTTTGCGGATTAATCAAAACCGCCGATTCGCTTCCGAAACTCAAAGATAACAAGGTTTCTTTGTTTATCAGAACATTACCGATAATTCTACCGGGCATTTTGGTTCTCCAGTTTTTTCCGCCGTTCTCGGTTTTTATTGAATAAATAAAATTATCTTTTGATGAAACTATTAAATTCTTTTCAAAATCCTTTATATCCACTATTTCTCCGCCGAGTTTCAAGTTCCAGTTTTTTTTTGACCCTTCTGACTCTATTGAGGTAATCAGTCCGTTTTTATAACCTATGATGAACGAACCGGATTGTTCGTGGATAAAAATATATGAGGGAATATCTTCCAAATTGATATTTTCTAATAATTTTCCGTCCGATGTTGAAGGTTTGTCTATTTGTTTATTGCTAATACTAAAAACTATTTTCGGGACGTATAAATTTTCGGGAAAGTCTTTAGAATAGATTTTATTTGATAAAGTTCTGTCGGAAAGTATTTTTTCCGTGTTTGTATCTATTGTATTAATTCTGTTAAAACTTGTAGTTACGATGGTTTTGTCAGATACAGTCTGCAAAATCAATGGATATATATTCAGGGAAATTTGTTTGTATGGAATACCTGTCTTAATATGCAGAAAGGTTATAAAAGATATATTTTTTTCCATTTGTTCGGTGGTGAATATCAGAAACTCGTCTTTTATTAAAATTTCTCCACTCAAAACCCCATTTAAATCGGTTTCCCAAATCAATTTGCCGTCGTTTGTATTTACTGCTTTGATTGATTTTACTGTTGGTATAAAGATATAATTGTTATCAGACGCAAGCGGTGTTTTAGTCATTTCCCGCGTGTTATATTCCCAACAATTTTCCAGCGGTTTGGTCCAATCCGAATCGGTTTTCTGGTTTTGAGCAAAAACAGGTGTGATTATTATTAATGTAAAAAAAATCAAAGGGAAAATATATTCTAAAACACTAAATTGTAAATTATTTTTGCTCATTGAGGCTTTGTATTAATACTGATAAAATCTTAAAATTAAATGCAAAACGAACCGTTAAATCCAGACAGTCTGTTATAGAAGATGTTTCTACTGTTCATATCGGTTCGCTTAAAAATTAAATTTAACAAAAGAGGAGAATAAAAAGCCCATGTCTTTTAATAAAATCATAATCGTCGGTAATCTCGGCAAAGACCCCGAACTACGCTATACGCCGCAGGGAACTGCCGTCTGCAACTTTTCAATGGCGACCAACGAAAAACGCCGCGATAAATCGGGCGAACAGCAGGATATTACCACCTGGTTTCGCGTAACTCTCTGGAACAAACAAGCGGAAACGGCTTCTAAATACCTGCAAAAAGGAACGCAAGTTTATATCGAAGGCAGGCTGAAACTCGACGAATGGACAGATAGAGACGGAAATGTCAGACAAACTCTGGATGTAACCGGCACCGATATGCAGTTTATCAGCGGCGGTCGCAGCGATGATTTTTCCGATAACGATTCATCAGATAACGCAGATAATACAGATAATCTGAATGAATTTTCCGATTCGGATGACACAAGTTCAAATCAAAACACCGACTCCGGCACCACACAGATACCTGACGACGACGATATTCCTTTCTGATTTATACAAAAAAATTTAATGGTAAATTATTTTATTAAAAGGGAATATGGGTAATGATTAAATCCATATTCCCTTTTCCCTTTTAATTAAAAATATTTTTTACAACCGGAATGAGTTGCTGCGTCCGGTTTTTTTGAAGTTTGCAGCGGTTTGATCTTCCGGCGTTGCATTGCCGTTATCTTTTCTGCCGCCGTCAATTGTTTCAGTCGGTTTGTTGTCGAAAATTTCGGGAAATTCTAATTTGGCAGAGTCAATCACATCTTTGAGATTTGAAACCTTGCCGTCATCACTAAATTCGAGTTCGTCTTTGACCAAGCGATAAACCATCTGCGGATTTTTTACATTGAGTCGTGCCGCTTCCGTCCGCACCGCATCGCGGGCATCACGTTCTCTGATCTGATTGCGAAGTTCAGCCATTTCAGCTTTAGTGCGTTCCTCTTCCGAGAGTTTCGCTTTCGCCTCAGCATCTTTGACCTGTTTATCCCAATCCTTTTGAGCCTTTTTAAGAGCCGCATCTAACTCGGCTTTCGAGTAGCTTTTGTCCGATTGAGTTTCAGGTGTAGTTGTTTCGGTGGATTCTGCCATAGTCATAGGCAGACTAAATCAATTGAAGCAAGGTTTGTAGCCTGTTTTTTGCGTTTTGAATGATTTTTGTGTTTTTTATGTTTTTTGCATTTTGGACGTTTTGATTATTTTCAGACACAAAAAAAAGAGCCTTTTAGACTCTTTTTTATAAATCATTGTTTGGATGAACTATTTAATCGGTTTCCTTTTCTCGGTTTTCGGCTCTAAATTGAGTTCGTGTTTTCGCCAACGATCCCGATCCTTCAATGCTTCATCGCGGTTCTTTTTTTCCTCATCGCTTAGTTTCCAATTTTTTCCATCTCGCTTTGGCATAAATTACTCCTGATTTTTCCTTTACTGATAATATCTCAAAAGACGTGTTTCTTTCAAGCAACAATTCAACTTCTCGCATTTTTGAAAGGTTTTCCAAATAAGCCGCATTTAAGCCTTTGGGCAGAAGAATTTCCATTAAAACAGGTTTAAATCCATCTTCTTTAGCTGCTCTATAAAATCTTTCGGCAATCTTTTTGTCGAGCGAAACAGAGCTAAAGGCTTTATCTTTTAAAATTTGATTAACTTTAATCTCCGTTTTATTTTTAATACCAAAGCCTCTGAAAACATTTATATTTTGAGGTATGTTACCTTTTTTGATTGCTTTATCAATATTTTTAATTGATTCTTTAATCGTTTTTACATCTGGTGCATTATTCGGTAATTCTAATCCTCGTAAATGAGAATTAATTGCCTTATAATCGAACCACCCGTAATTTGCTAACTTGTCAGCTTCAGTCTTTGTTAGCTTTGCTTCAAATTCTTTGAAATTACTATCCGCCCATTTCTTTGCCTCCCGATAAGTTGAGAATTTTATTGCCGGATTTTTATCTGCTAAAATCTTCGCTAGGGGTTTTCGAGTAACGGATTTTCCAAATCTCTTATCGTTTCGGAAAGCAACGAAATCATTTAGGGATAAATTATTTTGTTGATAAGCCAGAAATGTTTCCTTGCCGAGAATTTTTTCTTTATTTTCATCGGAAAGATTTTCAAAATATTCTTTTCCTGTTAAAATCCGTTCCAATAGCGGATGCCTTGATAACTTCGGATTTAATTTTGTCGGCGACGGCGGGAGCAAGCTGCTCTTTGAAATATATGCGGATCGGCGAACCGTCGCCCATTAAACCGACTGCATTTTCAACCGTTCGCGGATTGAGTGTTGAAGCGAGATTCCTGTCGGGAAAATCAGTATTGGAAATTTCCAGATCAAAAGTTTCCTGAGCTTGCGAGATGGCTATTTTGATCGCCGCCTTTTGCTCACGTTCAATTATCCGCGTCGCTTTCTCACCAAAGCGGTTAATTTGTTCCTGAACCTGCTCCAACAAATTTTTTAATTTGGAATAGATCAGATATTTAACCATTTACCCATATTTCTGAATTTTTTATACTTTAAGTTTTTCCGTTCCGTTATATCCAGCGACAATAGATTTTCAATATTTTCGGACAAAACCTCTTTTAAATGGTTATATGTCTGAAACGGCTCTTTTCGATCTGCATTTTCGGGCTGATCCATATCTTCCGACTGATCCTTTGGCGTTTCAACAATCTTCCAGAACCCTTTTTCAGGAATGATCTCATCAACAATCCCCAAATCTTTCAAATCGCTCGCCGTCAGACGTAAATTATCAGCCGCACGATCCGCCTTGCCCGCATCCTTCCATAAAATTGCCGCACAGCCTTCGGGCGAGATAACCGAATAGACCGCGTTTTCCATCATCAGAACTCTATCTCCGATGCCGATTGCCAAAGCTCCGCCCGAACCGCCTTCACCTATAATGACAACTATTACCGGCACGCTCAAACCAGCCATCTCCCGCAAATTGTAGGCGATTGCTTCAGCCTGACCTCTCTCTTCGGCATCAATCCCGGGATATGCTCCGGGTGTATCAATAAATGTGATTATCGGACGCGAAAATTTTTCCGCCAGCTGCATCAGACGCAGAGCCTTCCGGTAACCTTCGGGTTTCGGCATACCGAAATTTCTGTATCGGCGTTGATTCGTATCTCTGCCTTTCTGCTGCCCTATGACCGCAACCTGCCGTTCTTCCAAATTCGCAAATCCGCAGATAATCGCCGGATCATCGCCAAATCTGCGGTCTCCGTGTAACTCGACAAAATCCGTAAATACCGATTCAAACAAATCACCGGAATACGGTCTTTCGGGATGTCTGGCGGTCTTGACACGCTCAAAAGCATCTGCTTCTACAACCTCTGTATTTTTTAATTCAGTTCCCATTTTAATTTACATCCTATGTTTTTTAATTCCTTCTCGATCCGACTCGAACCCTTTATCCGCAAGGGTTCGACGTGAATTTTGGTGTTTATGCCGGTTTCAACCTTCAGATTTAAATAGACATCGCAGATTCCTTTTGAGATACCCAAAATACCGACTACGGACTCCAGTAGTTTTTCATCAAAATCAGCTTCGGGAAGTGTAATATACAGACGGCTTGCTTTACTGAAAACCATTTCGGAAAGACTTTTCACATCTTCTATGATCAAAGTTAATTCCTGTCTTTCAAAAGATTCGACTTTTCCTCTGACGACCACAACTTCTTCATCTTTCAGACTGCCGGAGAATTTTGCCAAGGCTTCCGACCAAACCAGACATTTTGCTCCGCTCGTCCGGTCTTCGAGTCTGAAAATGCAGAAGCGATTTCCTTTTTTACTGTTTTTTATTTGTAATTTTGTGATCATACCTGAAACCGTGACCAATTCTCCGGGTAAATAATTTTCAAAATCGGAGAAACTTTTGACACGCATGTCCTTCAGAACATTCTCAAAAGAATCCAAAGGGTGGGTTGACAGATAAAAACCGATGGCGGACTTTTCCATCTGTGATAACTCTTTTTGCGACCAGGCTTTCGTTTCCGGCAGCTCTTCCTGAACCGATGTATTTCCGAACTCCTTACCGCCGAACAGAGCGGTTTGTCCACACATCCTATCATTCCATATCCGCTGACCGTGTGAAATAGCTGAATTAACCGCTTTATACAGTCTAGCCCGCCACATCGCACTTTCTTCCCGAGCCTTATTCATGGAATCAAATGCACCAGCCGCGACCAGACCTTCCAGAGCCCTCCGGTTGACCGATCCCTGACCTGTCTTCGCTGTAAAATCAAACAGAGAGGTAAACTTACCCTTGTCATTTCGTGCCTCGATAATCGCCTCGACCGCAGTTATTCCTATTCCTTTGATAGCGGTCAGACCGAATCTGACGGCATTATCCAGAGGCGTAAAGCCGACACCGCTTTCGTTAACATCGGGGGGGAGCAAATCCAGTCCGCCGTTTTTTAATTCGGTCGAGTATTTATAAATCTTTTTGGCATCGTTTGCCTCGTGAGATAAAACAGATGCATAAAAATAAGCAGGGTAATGTGCTTTAAGATAAGCAGTCTGAAAAGCGACGTAAGCATAAGCGACGCTGTGACTCCGGTTAAACCCGTAATCGGCAAATTGTGCCATCAGATTAAATATCTCTTCGGCTTTTCTACGTTCGATCCCGCGATGCACCGCTCCTTCAATAAATTTTTCCTCGTGAAGTGCCATTTCACTACGCTTTTTCTTACCCATCGCCCGCCGCATCATATCCGCCTCGCCGAGCGTATAACCCGCTAACTGCTGTGCAAGCTGCATGATCTGCTCCTGATAAACAAGGATGCCGTATGTATTCTGCAGAATATTCTTCATTGCCGGAACGATATATCGAACCTTTTTTTCGCCTCTGTGCCGTGCGATAAAATCATCAACCATCCCGCCGTCCAAAGGACCCGGTCGGTAGAGTGCGTTTAATGCCGCTAAATCCTCCAACTCCTTCGGTTTAAGACGGCGGCATATCTCCTGCATTCCTTCGGATTCAAATTGAAAGACGGCTTCGGTTCTGCCTTCGGAAAAGATCTCCATCGTCTTGTCGTCTTCGAGCGAAATTTTCTGCCAGACAATTTCGATCCCCGTTTTATCTTTAAGCATTTTTAAGCAATCGCTTATAACGGTTAAGGTAGTTAAAGCAAGAAAATCCATCTTGAGCATGCCGACCTTTTCCAGATCGTTCATCGAGTATTGACTGGTCAATTCATCATTCCGGCTGGAGATTGCGACCGGGATCAACTCGTGCAAGGGTTTCGGCGAGATAACGACTCCGGCGGCGTGAACCGAAGAATGTCTGCCGCAGCCTTCGAGCCGTTTTGCCAGATCCAGCACTTCCTTGACATCCTTATCCTGTCTGTTCAGACTGCTCAGTTCGGGAACTTGCCCGATCGCTTCGGTGATGCTGACATTTCTGCCGCGAACCGGCGGCGGAATTAATTTTGCGATCTTCTCGACATCCGAATACGGCATACTCAAGGCTCTGCCGACATCCTTGATCGCCGCACGGGATGCCATCGTTCCGAAGGTGATGATCTGACAAACCGAGTCCTGTCCGTAAAATTCCGTCACATGCCGGATCACATCCGCCCGTCCGCGTATGCAGAAATCTATATCAATATCCGGCATAGATATTCTTTCCGGATTCAGAAATCTCTCGAATAATAAGTCATACTGGATCGGGTCTATGTCCGTAATCTCCAGACAATACGCCACCAGCGAACCGGCTGCCGAACCGCGTCCGGGACCGACCGGGATATTTTGCTGCCGGGCGTATTTCATAAAATCCCAGACGATCAGAAAATATCCCGGAAATCCCATATCGTTGATGGTTTTTATCTCGCTTTCGATCCGTTCCCGATAGACATCCAATGTATATTTGAGTTTGCCGTTAATCTCGAGTTCATCCCAAACCGTTTCCTTTCTTTTTTCAAATCCCCGTTGAACGACCTCTGCAAAATACTCGACCGTATTCAGGCATTCGGACGTAACCGGGATGGGATAATCGGGCAGTGCCAGATTATCTTCCATCGGTATTTCGACCTGACACATCTCGGCGATTTCTTTTGTTTTTAACAAGGCTGAGGGCAGTTCATTCCCAAAAATTTTCCACATTTCTTCAGCCGAACGCAGATAAAAATTCTCGCTGCCCAAGGTTTTTCGCGTCCCGTCGTTAATCGTCTTGCCCTCGCCGATGCAGAGCAGAATTTCGTGAGCCTTAAAATCTTCCCGTGTCAGATAATGTGCGTCATTGGTTGCGACCAACGGAATTTCGGTGTCGGCGGAAATTTCGACGAGTCCTTTTCTGATCTTTTGCTCCGTTTCAAGACCGTGTTCCTGAATTTCAATAAAAATATTATCCTTGCCGAATATGTCTTTTAATATCTGTAGATTTTTTTGAGCCTTTTCCGTGTTTCCGTTTGATAAGTAGTGTCCGGCAATTCCCTTTAAACCGGAGGTCATGGCAACCAGTCCTCTGCTTTTTTCAGCTAAAATTTCAAGGTCAATTCGCGGTTTGTGATGAAACCCTTCGGTGTAGGCTTTTGATGCAAGATAACATAAATTATAATAGCCTTCCAGATTTTCAGCCAACAGAACCAGATGATAATACGGCAGTTCACCCGCTTTGAGCGAAACATTTTTATCAAACCGGCTGTCGAGCGTTAAAATCGCCTCATAACCGAGGATCGGATGTATCCCGTTTGCCTTCATCATTTTATAAAACGAAACAGCTCCGAACATATTGCCGTAATCGGTGATCGCACAGGCATCCATTTTTAATTCGTTTAATTTTTCAGCCAGCGGCTTGAGTTGGATAGCTCCCTGTAAAAGGCTATAATCGGTATGCACGTGCAGATGTACGAAATCTTCGGTTTTACCGGCAGAATTATTTATATTTGGAATCATAATCTATGAAAAAAGTCTATTTGGAAACCTACGGATGTCAAACGAATGTTTCGGATTCGGAAAGAGTCGCAACCTTGCTCGAATCGAAGGGATTTATAATCACCTCAAAGGAAAGTTCGGCTGATGTCATTTTACTGAATACCTGTTCGGTCAGAGAAAAAGCCGAACATAAACTTTATACACGAGTCGGTCAGATTCGTAAAACCGAAAGGGAAGATCAGATCGTCGGTGTAATGGGTTGTGTCGCTCAGCTCGAAGGTGAAACTCTTTTTAAGGGCGGACGCGGAATTGATTTCGTCCTTGGAACGCAAGCCGTCGGACGGGTTGACAGGGCAATTAAAAAAGTCCTCGAAGGCGAGAAGAATTTTATTGATCTGGATGGACGTGATTTCGATTACGATTGGTCAACCGATGCTGCACAGAGAAATTCGCCGTATATCGCCTATGTTCCGATTATCGAAGGCTGCAACAAATTCTGCACATACTGCATCGTGCCTTTTTCCCGCGGCAGAGAAAAGAGTCTGCCGGCAAGTGAAATCATCCGACAGATTTTGCAATTAAAACGTGAGGGTGTCAAAGAAATCCAACTGATCGGGCAGAATGTCAACAGCTATCGTCCGTTGACCGATTCCGGTTTGGAGAAATTTGCCGGTGCCACGCCTTTTTCCAGACTTTTACGGGCGGTTGCTGCAACCGGATTTGAACGTATAAAATTTACCACCTCATTTCCGAGGGATTTTCATCCCGATATAGTTGATGCGTTGGATGAATTTGAAAACCTCTGCAACTGGGTGCATCTGCCGGTGCAGTCGGGAAGCGATAAGATTTTGAAAGCTATGCGTCGCGGTCATACGATTGAAAATTACAAAAAAAGAATTGATAAAATAAAAAACTCCAAAAGAAATAATTCCCTGACAACAGATATTATCGTGGGTTTTCCGGGCGAAACTTATGAAGATTTCCGTGAAACCGTAAAACTTGCCGAATACTGCCGGTTTGACGGTGCATATATGTTCAAATATTCTCCGCGACCGGGAACTCCGGCTTTTGAAATGGCTGATGACGTTTCGGAAAAGGAAAAGACGGAAAGGTTTCTCGAACTGGAAAAAGTTATCAAAACCACCCAAAAACAAGCCTTTGAAAACAAAATCGGTGCAAACCTTGAAGTCTTGGCGGAAAAAGTTTCTAATAGAAATATTGAACATCTGAACGGGCATTCAACCTGCCACAAAGTCGTAAATTTCAAGGGTGATTCGCACCAACTGGGAAAGATTGTTAAAATAAAAATTACCGAAGCAAAAACCAATACATTGTATGGCGAAATAATTTAATTTTGGTGAGAATTTATGCAGACAGAAGTAAAAATCGGTGCTTTGATCATGGACCCGAACAGTAATACTCCGATTGTTGTATTAAAAGGGGTTGATTCGGAAAATATACTTCCGATCTGGGTCGGTGCATTTGAAGCGAATGCCATCGCACTGGAAATCGAAAAGATCGTTCCGCAAAGACCTATGACTCACGATCTGATCAGAAATCTGATCACGGAAATGGGATTACGGGTAAATAAAATCATCATTTCCGACCTTTCCGATAACACATTTTATGCACAGATCGAACTGCTGGATAAAAACGAAGAAATAATTCTGCTCGATTCGCGTCCGTCCGATGCCATTGCTCTGGCACTCCGCTCGGATTGTCCGATATTTGTCGAAGATAAGGTTTTTGAAATTTCCAGTTCCACGAGTATCAGAGAATCCGATCCGATATCGGACCGGAATACGGAACTTATTGAAGATGAATGGGACGAAATTATCGAGTAGATAAACGAAAATGGAAAATGGAAAATGGAGAAAGATTCTTTCTCAAGCAGGAAACAGAATTTCTATCAAAATTCTTCATTTTCAAACATATTGACCACTTTTACCTGCGTGCTTACTTAAAACTGTAACCGAAAATGATTATTGTTATTGCAAACCAAAAAGGCGGAGTCGGCAAAACCACGACCGCTATCAATCTTTCCGCCGGATGTGCCTTAAAGGGAAAAAAAATCCTTCTGATAGACTTGGACCCGCAGAGCAACAGTTCCTTATCCTTTGTTGATCCGAAGTCCATCAACAAAGGTGCTTACGAATTGTTTACCGAACTGGACCGACCCGTTACGGATTACATATACAAAACCGAGATAGAGGGCTTGGATATAATTCCTTCAAAAATAAATCTGGCGAAACTGGAATCAAAACTGGTCGGTGATATTGATGCGATTTTCCGGCTTAAAGACCGGATCGAAAAAGCCTGTGATCTATATGACCATATAATCTTCGACACGCCGCCGACTTTGGGTTTGATTACAGTCAATGCTCTGGTTTCGGCGACCCACGTGCTGATCCCGATCCAATCTTCATATTTTGCCTTAGAGGGAACTGATGATCTGTTAGAAACCATCGAAAAGGTTCGCTCGCGTCCGAATCCCGATCTGCAGCTGCTCGGCGTGCTTGTAACTCTGGTTGACAAGCGGACATCTCTTTCCAAAGATGTCGAGGCTCACATCCGCAATGTTTTCGGCAAACAGGCATTTAAAACTACTATTTCCCGTAGTGTCAGATTGGAAGAATCGCCCGCCCACAAGGAAACTATTTTTACCTTCGCCGCCAAATCCAGCGGTGCCAGGGAATATTCAAATTTGTGCAGGGAGGTCTTAAAACGTGGCTAAAAGAGGTTTACCGAGCGGTTTGACAATGCGTCACGATTCGCATTATGTTGATGAACTGGCAAAATCCGCCAAAACGATCGGTCGTATCATTTCGATCAAACGTATTGAGCCGAATCCCGAACAACCGCGTGTCGAATTCGGGGATTTGAAGCAGCTGACAGCTTCGATCAAACAAAACGGTGTTCTCGAACCGATTCTGGTCAAGCCGATCAGCAACTCCGATAAATTTATGATCATCGCCGGTGAAAGACGCTGGCGGGCTTCGAATCTAGCCGGTTTACAGGAAGTTCCGTGTATCGAACTGGATATAGACGAGCAGTCTATCGCCGAAATCGCCTTAATTGAAAATTTACAGCGAAAAGACCTGACGATCTGGGAAACAGCCGACGGTTTAGCCGATCTGGCTGAAAGATTCGGCTACACCCACGACGAGATCGCCAAAAAAATAGGCAAAAGCCGCACGACCGTAACGGAATCTATGGCGATTGCGGGTTTGCCGGAAGGCATCCGGGAAAAGTGCCGGAAAGAAAAAATTACCGCAAAATCCACATTGGTCGAGATAGCCAGACAATTTAATGAAGCGGCGATGCACAATTTTCTGGACGAAATCGCGGCAGATGATCTGACCAGAAAACAGGTTCGTAAAAAATCCAGACCGACTGCGGTAAGTAAAACCAACCAAAGTGATACAAATAATGAAAATATTTCCCGGTTTATCAGCGATGAAACATTTAATTATACAGCCAAACAAAACGATTTTATTATTACGATTCGTTTTACGAGAGAAAGCGATCTAACAAAAAAGGATATATTGAAAGCATTAAAAGAGGCTTTTGACAGAGTGAAGAAAGGTTGAACCGTAAAACCGACCATCTAAATAACATAAACACTATAAACCTCCAAAGCTATTATCGCTTATTCTCCGCAGCTGAAAGCGGACATCTGATGTGCTAATTTAAGGTTCTTCCGCACTTTTGGTGCAAGCCTCTTGTAAATTATTGTGAACACTAAGTTTGCAGGGATAATAAAATTTGCGGCTAAAATTCGGTAAGTTTCCTATATGTAAGAACTTACCAGAAAAAGTTGC
>JBGTKR010000216.1:0-2892 GCA_041744535.1 Pyrinomonadaceae bacterium | reverse complement strand
TACTTTTCCATCTCACGGCGAACTTCGGGACGCGGGAACATATTTGCCTCCATCCAACGGCAATTCGTGCAGGTGTAGCCCGTAAAATCTACGAAAACTTTTTTATTTTCCTGCTTGGCAATTTCCAGAGCTTTTTTCAGGTCGTTCTTTATAAAATGAAGTTCCGCATCTTTGTCGCCCAAAACATTTAAACGCGATTGAGCATTTTTCGGCGGTAGAAATGATTCCAATTCGCCAAGTTTTTTGCCCAAAATTCCTGTTATCAAATAAATGCTCAAAGCAAAAAATGCGAAGGCGAAAATCAAACGCAATGGTGTAATTTTCTTAATCGGCGAATCGAATTTGAATTTGAAAACGCCGAGAATATAAAGTCCGATGGCGACGGCGATGATTATCCACATTGCGAGGACGATCTCACGGGAGAAAATCGTGCCGTAATTCATTGAGTTGGCGGAAGTTGTGTAAATTGATGTCCAGACCAAATCTACGTTTGAAAGGAATTTGAGTGCCGCCGCAATTTCCAAAAATCCCATCACGACCTTGACCGAATTGAGCCATCCGCCCGATTTCGGAAGTTGCGAAACGAGTTGCGGTGCGAGTGCCAGAACAAAGAACGGTAATGCAAAAACGGTTGAAAACGCGAGCATTCCGAGTAACGGCAATTGCCAATCGCCTTGTGAAGTTGAAACAAGAATCGTCCCGACAAACGGCGATGTGCAGGTAAAAGACGTAACCGTAAAAGTTAAACCCATCAGCAACGCACCGATATAAGCACTTCCTTCGCCTTCCTTTGTGCGGGTTAAACTGTCCAATTTGTTGATAATTCCACTCGGAATTTGAATTTCGTAAAAACCGAACAAATTAAACGCGAAGAACAAAAATATCGCCGCAATTCCGATATTTACCCAAGGGTTTGCCGCAAATAAATTTATTCCCGCCGCACCGACAAAGAACGCTAAAAGCATTCCTAAAAGCGTAAATGTAGCGATAATTCCGAGCGAAAAAACGGTTGCTAATTTGAATGATTTCGTATTATTTCCGCCCGCATTTTTTGTAAAATATGAAACCGTGATCGGTATCATCGGGAAAACACACGGCGTTAAAAGCGACAAAGCACCGAGCGTTATCGCCAGCCAAATAAAAGACCAGATCGGTTCGTCGGTAGTTTTTTCGACTTCAAAAACGGGCGTGTCGGTTGTCGCATTTGCATTTGTCAGCAAATCGGGAGCATCGGAAAATGCGGATTTTTTGGCATCTTCAAAACCGTCGAATGAAACTTTGACGGTTTTCGGCGGCAGGCAAAGTTTATTGTTGCAAACCTGATAACGAATATTTATTGCCAAATCATCGCCTTGAACATCTTTTGCGGCTTTTAGCGGAACATTAAATTCGGCGGTATGTTTGAAAATCTTTGTTTCAATTTCAAAATTCGGATCAAATTTTGTGATCGGTTTCGGCGTTGTAATTTCGCCTTCCATTTTGTAATCCGATTTTTCGGGCAAACTTACGGTTGTTGAAACAGGTCCGCCGGCGGGCTGTTCGAGCGAATATAAATACCAATCACCTTCAATTTCAGCTTTTAATTTTGCGGAAAGTTTTTCATCCGCTTTTATCTGTTTGCCTTTTGCATTTGATTCCAGTTCCCATTTGACGGGACTTTGAGCAATTGCCGTGATTGTAAAGGCGAAAATAATTAAGCTGATTGCGAATGAATATTTGTTGAAATTTTTGAACATACTTTTTATAAAGAGATTTTAACATTTAATTAACGGAACGCCAGCATCTTGCTGGCAATGAGTGCGAAAGCACGAAAACAAAGTTAATCAACTGTATAGTTTAACCGGAATCTTTAAAGACGATTAACTTTGCTCCAATGCTATCGCATCGGTTGCCAGCAAGATGCTGGCGTTCCGTCAGAAAACCTAATCGTTTTTGCACAATGTGCGGCTTGTCATTTATAATTTACGTTTGAACTAACCAAACTGTTATTATAATTATTTTTATACGCAAATTTATTCCAGAGCGTTTTAAAATTTAAGGGAGAATGATCTTGGCAAAAACTACGACCGGCAAGAAAACAAATACTACAAAGAAACCCGCAACAAAAAAAACTACGGCGGCGAAAAAGACCGATTCATCAAAAAACGGTTCGGGCAAAGCGGATGAAGTAACCGAAATCGTTGATGTTAAGCAAGCAAAAGCGGAATATCAGAAACGCCGAAAATCTCAGATCGCGGAAATAAAAAAACTTGATAAAGAATTGCTCCGCGAAATACTTTATCAGATGGTTTTGGGCAGGGTTTTCGAGCAAAAAGCGGCGGAAATGTATCGCATCGGTAAGATCGGCGGATTCTGCCATCTATACATTGGACAAGAAGCAATTGCGGCGGGAGCTTTGATGCTTTTGGGAGATGAGGATTTTGTGATTACTTCCTACCGCGACCACGTTCAGGCAATGGTCAAAGGTATTTCGCCGGAAGCCGTAATGGCGGAACTTTACGGCAAATCGGGCGGCAACGTCAGCGGAAAAGGCGGTTCGATGCATATGTTTTCCAAAGAATTAAATTTCTTCGGCGGACACGGAATCGTCGGCGGGCAGATCGGCGTTGGAACGGGAATGGCTTTTGCTCAAAAATATAAAGAAACGGGCGGCGTAACGCTTTGTTTCTTCGGCGAAGCGGCGGTCAATCAGGGAATTTTTCACGAATCTTTAAATATGGCGGAACTTTGGGATTTGCCGATTGTCTATATTTGCGAAAACAACAAATACGGAATGGGAACTTCGCAAGCGAGAGCAATGTCAATTTCAAGCATCGCCAAAAAAGCCGAAGGTTACGGAATGAAAGGCGAATTCGTGGACGGAATGGATGTAATGGAAGTCCGCAACGCAAC
>JBGTKR010000215.1:0-2799 GCA_041744535.1 Pyrinomonadaceae bacterium | reverse complement strand
TGAGTTTCGAATGGAACGCGGACACTCCTGTCCGCGTCCGAATCATAGCATTTGCGGACAAAAGTGTCCGCGTTCCGTTTATGCGTTCTTTTCGTTCTTGATAGTTTCTGCAAAATTCCAAGTCGCCGCAGTTTCTTCGCCGCGATGGACTTCCTTGATCGCTTTGACGATATTCGGATAAGCACCGCAACGGCAAAGATTTCCCGCCATACGCTCACGGATTTCGTCATCCGATAAAGTCAAAGCACGGGTTTTTGCCGAAATATTTTCCGTTACAAAACTGACTTCGCCCTGCTTCGCTTCGTCCAATAAAGCAACCGACGAACAAATCTGCCCCGAAGTGCAGTAACCGCATTGGAAACCGTCGTATTTAATAAACGCTTCCTGCATCGGGTGAAGTTCGTCGCCTGTCGCAATTCCTTCGATGGTCATAACATTTTTGCCTTCGCAAGTCGCTGTCAAAGTCAGACACGAAAGAACTCTCTCGCCGTCAACAATCACTGTGCAAGCACCGCATTGCCCGTGGTCGCAGCCTTTTTTTGATCCGGTCAAACCTAATCTTTCCCGCAAAGCATCAAGCAAAGTCATCCGCGAATCAACTTCGAGCGATTTTTTATCGCCGTTAATTTTTAACGCAACCTTGACTGCATTTTCAAGCGTTTCGGGTTTGACATCAATGTTCTCAAAAACTCCTCCGGCGGCAAAAGCCTCCTGATTTGCAAGCACTTGCAACGCCAGCATCCCAAAACCCGCCGCCCCGACTTGCCCCAGAAATTTCCGACGCGAATCGCCGTAAAGTCCCAGTTCGTCAAGCAATTTCTCTTCATCTTCGGTCAATTCTTCCGCTAAGAACATTTCGTCCTGATGCGTTATGACATCATAAGATTCAAGTCCTTCGTTTAACTCTTTCATAGATTTTCTCCGTTGAATTTCGTAACTTTGTATTATCTGACTATAACTTTTACGTAGGACAATTTCAAGAAATTTGTTTGAGCAGTTTCTTCGCATCTGATTTTCAAATGTGGTAAATTTGCAGTCAAGAGGTGAAAATTATGGCAGTTCAAAATTTAGAAGTTTCAACGGAAAGCATTTTAGATGCGGTTGTCCGTTTGCCTAAACGCGAGTTTGATGAATTCATCGAAAAGGCGAAAAAACTTCGCAACGGTTCACATAAATCGAAATGGACAAAAGATGAGGTAAAACTTATTCAAAAGTTAAATACGCTTGTCTTCTCAACTGAAAAACAAACTCGTTTTGATGAATTGGTCAGAAAAAGACGCAATGAGGAAATTAGCGAAAACGAGTTAAAAGAATTGATCGGTCTGACCGATGAAAGCGAAGAATTAAGTTATAAAAGATTAAAAATTTTAGGGAAATTAGCTGATTCAAAAAACAAATCTCTGAATGAAATAATGGAAATGCTCGATATTAAACCACCGAAGGTTATATGAGCATAACACCCAAAAAGCGTGAATCGGTAGCAGAACGAGCAAACTATTTATGCGAATACTGCCTTTCACCTCAGGATTTTGCAACGCAATCGCATTCCATTGAACATATTTTGCCTAAAACTAGAAAAGGTTCTGACGAATTGGAAAACTTAGCGTTAGCTTGTCAAGGTTGCAATGGCTACAAGTCCGATATAATAGAAGCAACTGATCCATATACAAATAGAAAAGTTCCTCTTTATAATCCGCGAAAAGACATTTGGAATGACCATTTTATTTGGAGCGACGATTTTCTGGAAATAATCGGCACAACTTCTATCGGTCGTGCAACCGTAAGCCTTCTAAAACTAAATCGGCAAGGTTTTATCAATCTGAGAACCGTTCTAATCTTGTATGGTGAACATCCGCCGAAGTAAACTAAAACTTCAATGAAAAAATTTGCCATCAAAATTCTGCTTTTATATACTTTTCTGTTATTTTTCGGATTTAGTTGCGGAACAATTCATAAAAATACCAACAACAAGGAAAGATATAGTTGTAAAAATTACGATTTTTCAGCCGCATTAGTGGAAATAGTTGACGCAGAAACAAATGGCGAAATTAGCGGTGATACTCATTTCCATTCCAAGAAAAACAACGAAATTTTTTATTCTTATCAACGCTATGATTCAAGTCGTAAAGCACTTGATAAATTGGGGAAAGAACAAAAAGAAGCCGATAAACTTCTTAAAGAGAAAGATTTAAAAGATAATAGCGGAAAAGAAGTTGGTAAAAAAATTGTGTTTTATGCGGAGAAACAAATGAGTGCCGGACTTTATAAAAACTATTTTCTTTTATGGACAAAAGGTTCAATGTTTTATTGGATAAGAAGTAAATCATTAGCAGGCATTAAAGAAATGGAAAAAGAGTGTGAGTTTTAATATCTAATGAAAAAATACGTCATCAAACGAGATAAAAGCGGTCTGCCTGAAAGACTCACGCGATACCGTGAGGAATTGAACGAACAGCAATTTAAAGTCGTAACGGCGAAACCGCAGCCGACGCTTGTGATTGCGGGTGCGGGAACTGGAAAGACGCGGACGATAACTTATCGTGTGGCTTATTTGTTGGAGCAGGGAGTTTCGCCGAATCGGATTTTGCTGGCGACTTTTACGAATCGGGCGGCGAGGGAGATGTTGAAGCGTGTCGAGACTTTGACGGGGACGCAGAATGTTCACAGGGTTTGGGGCGGGACTTTTCATCGAATTGCAAATTTGATTTTGCGGAAACACGCTGTTTCGATTGGGTTTAATTCAAATTATTCGATTCTGGACGCGGAAGACGCGAGAGATTTTATCAGCGTTTGCATAGA
>JBGTKR010000214.1:0-1972 GCA_041744535.1 Pyrinomonadaceae bacterium | reverse complement strand
AGATTTCTTCAACAGATAAATATAAACCGTCTGTTGCCGCAGACGGTTATGACTTTTCTAATATTTCGGCACGGACGCATCAACTTCATCAGACCACGCACCGATCCCGCCTTTTAAATTAATTAATTTTCCATTAAAACCAATTTCCTGCAATGCTCTAATAGCTTTCGCACTTCGCACGCCGCCTTTGCAATTGACAATCGTTGTGCGGTTTTCGTCAATTTCGCTTTTTCGTTTGATGACTTCGCCAAGCGGAATTAATTTCGTGTTCGGGATTTTTGCGATCTCATATTCGTGCGGTTCGCGGACATCAATTAGTTGCAAATCTTCACCCGAATCAAGACGTTTTTTGAGTTCGGTTGCGGTGATTTCTTCGAGCGTTTCAGCTTGTTCTTCAACCGCATTCGGTAAACCGCAAAATTCTTCATAATCAATCAATTCCGTGATCGTCGGATTTTCACCGCAGACGGGACAATCGGGATTTTTGCGGAGTTTGACTTGCCGAAAAGTCATCTGCCAAGCGTCAAATAAAAGCAGACGATTGAGCAAAATTCCTTCCGCACCCAAGATTACTTTTATCGTTTCGTTTGCCTGAATCGAGCCGACGATTCCGGGCAGAACGCCCAAAACTCCGCCTTCCGCACACGACGGAACTAAACCCGGCGGCGGCGGTTCGGGATACAAACATCTGTAACACGCTCCCTTCTCCGCCCAAAAGACGCTCGCTTGTCCTTCAAAGCGAAATATCGAACCGTAAACATTCGGCTTGCCCGTCAAAACCGAAGCGTCATTTACTAAATAACGAGTCGGAAAATTATCCGTTCCGTCAACGATCACATCAAAATCTTTAAATAATTCAAGTGCATTTTCGCTTGTCAGACGGGTTTCAAACGCTTCGATCTTCGTATTCGGATTGATGTCTTCCAGACGGTCTTTTGCCGAAGCAATTTTTGCCCGCCCGACATCTTTTGTGCCGTGAATTATCTGCCGTTGCAAGTTCGATTCGTCAACAACATCCATATCAACAATCCCAATTGTTCCAACACCCGCCGCCGCCAAATACAAACCTAAAGGCGAACCTAAACCGCCCGCACCGATCATCAAAACTCTCGCAGTTTTTAATTTTCGCTGACCTTCCAAACCGACTTCCGGCAATATCAAATGACGCGAATATCGAGCGATTTCTTCTTTTGACAATTCGGGCAAACCGCTTTTCGCCTTTGCTTCCGCCGCGATATTTCCACCCGCGATTGATGGAACAATCAAAACTTCACCGCCGTCTTTAACTTCCGTGTCCACACCGTCCAAATCGCGTATATCTTCTTCGCCGACGTAAACATTCACGAAACTCCGCAGTTCGTCATCTTTATATAAATGCCGGCGAAGCTCAATATGTTCCGCCGTTAATTTTTCCAACGCTTCACCCGCCGTTTTCGCTTCAACTTCGATCTCCGATTTCCCATCAGCAAACTGCCGCAAAGGTGTCGGAATTATTACTTTGATTCCCATAATTATTACTCCTTGTTCTTTTTATGTAATTAGTAATTGGTCAGAAATATAAAAACAAAACCCCAATTACCAACTACTAATTACCTATTACCATTCTCTCCTCATTAAACTGCGACCGATCATTTTCCATCTCCCACGAACGCACATCTTTTGCTACGCCTTTCATTACCGAAACGATGATGTACGACCAAACCGGCAAAGCGTGTTCGAGATCAAAATCCGAAGGACGAGCCGGATGATCGGGATGCGAATGATAATTGCCGACGACATCCAGATTTTTCTCTCTCGCATATTTTTCACCACGCATCAAATTCAACGGAGTTATCAGCGAACGATTGTGTTTAGCTTCCGTCTCGCGTGCATTTTCAATCGGCAAAATTTCAAAAACTTCCTTTTCGCCATCGCTGTTAAATTTGCCGATCAGCAACCCGCAGCATTCATACGGAAATGTTTTTTTGCCGTG
>JBGTKR010000213.1:0-5249 GCA_041744535.1 Pyrinomonadaceae bacterium | reverse complement strand
CCGACGATGTAGAGATTTCCTTCTTCGTCGAGTTTGCCGAGATCGCCAGTTTTTAGCCAACGGTCTTCGTCAATCGCTTCATCGGTCGCTTCATCATTTTTGTAATAGCCGAGCATTATGTTTTGCCCGCGTGCAAGGACTTCGCCGACACCTTTTTCGTCGGGGTTGGAAATCATAACTTCCACGCCCGGAAGCGGTTTGCCGACGCTTCCTTTTATCAATTCATTTTGCGGTCTTGTTACTGTTAAAACAGGCGAAGATTCGGTCAAACCGTAGCCTTCAAGGACATTAAATCCAAGTCCGTGTAAATCTTTTTGCACTTTTTCGCTCAAAGCTGAACCGCCCGAAATCAGGTAACGCATACGTCCGCCCATTCCTTCGTGGATCGGGAAAAAGACGACGGGACCGAGATTAAACGGTGTGTTGTCGCGTAACCAAGCGTTGAAATCAATAATGTTATCGGCGATGTCCGCAAACCAATCGCCGCGATCTCGGAGGCGTGTTTTGATGCGTCGGTGGAGCATTTCCCAAAGTGCCGGAACGCCGACCATTCCCGTTACGTGACCGTTTTCAATAGCTCGTGCGAGTTCGTCGCTCGACAATTCTTCGAGGTAGCGAATCTGTGTTCCGTTGGTAAATGGAGTCAAGAAACCTGCCGAAAATTCAAACGTATGATGCATCGGCAAAACGGATAATATGCCGTCTTCAACCGTCATTTCCAAAACGCTCGAAAGCATTGAAACCATCGAAGTAAAATTCTTGTGCGAAAGCATCACGGCTTTCGGCGTTCCCGTCGTTCCTGATGTAAATATCAAAGAAGCGGGCGAAGTTGCGACAATCCGATTCGGTAGTAATGCAAGCCGCTGTGCTTCTTCGGTTTCGTCAGGCATTTCAAAAACTTCGTCAAACGAATAAATCGGAACGCGGACACTCTGTCCGCCTCTTGTATTTTTTTCCGACTCTTTTACTCTATCGCGGACAGAGTGTCCGCGTTCCAGTTCTTTCAAACGCTCGACCAATTCTGGGTTTTCCTCCAATAATTTCGGACTAATGACAATCGCCGATGCTTCACCCGCATTTGCAAAATTGATAATTTCATCCACCGAACTTGCCGGATCAATCGGAATTGCGGTCGCTCCGGCTTTAATGATTCCAAAATATGTCAAACCCCATTCGGGCATATTGTGCGAGAATAAAATCACGCGATCATCAGGTTTGATTCCCTTGTAAGCCAGAAATCCCGCCGCACGAAGGGCGAGTTCGCGGACATCTTCGTAAGTGTATTGTTCGAGTTTGCCGTTTCGCTCGATCTTCATCGAAACACGGGTTGGAAAACGCTTCGTCGCCGTGTCGAACAGATCAGCCAAGTCTTTATATGTATAATCACGGCGTTCGACGGCTTTTAAATCTTCTTCCAACTGCGGCAAAACCCATTTTCGCAAACCCGGAAAATGTATGTTGAGCCAATAATCATACCAATCCAAATTTTCGGGATACCACGGCAGCAAATCCTTCTCGCTTTTCTTCACACGCGACATCAATTCCCGCACATTGTCCGAGCGGTAATTGTATTCGTTATCAACCATAAACGGCTTGAACATCGCAAAAGCGTCCATAGTTTCCTGCGTCGTGCGTTCAAATTCGTCAATAGATTTTTTGACATCCGAAACGATGTCATTAAGCCTGCCGCCGCCCCATTCGGGCGTGGCTTTATCGAGAAATTTGTTCGCTCGTTTCGCCAACTTATTGAACATCGGCGTAGATGTCCGCTCATAAGTTTTCTGCGTGGCGGGTGAAGTTTCGACCATTTTATGAAAACGATTGACGAGCGAATTTCCCGTTTCCTTTTCCTTAAAATGTCTGCGTTTATAAAGACTCACTAAACCCGTAATTCGCTTCATATCATTCGGATTTGAATCACCCGTTGCAGCCTGCAAAACAAGCGGCGGTTCATCATTAACCATCGCTTCCATCGCCGCTCCGAGCATCGCTCCCGCGACCATATCAACCGGAACAATATCAAGCACGAGTTTTTCATTGACCGGAATTATCGGCTGCCCGCGAAGTGCAATAAGGATAAGCGGTGCAGTCGTCGTAAACCCTTCATTCCAACCCGGAAACGGATAAGCAACGGAAGATTCGACAATCGAAGGACGCACGAGACTTTTCACAATATCGTCCTGCTGTGCAACAATTTGTTCGGCGAGAGATTTTGAATATGTATAAATATTTGTCCAGCCCCAATACTCTGCACGCTCTTCGCCAAGTTCGGTCGTGCGTTCACGAATCCACATTTTGCGTTCACGGAAAATCGCCGAATTTATCGCCTTTCCATCATCTAAATCACGCCCTTCTTCTCTCAATCTTTGTCTTGCTAATTCCCGAAACTTCGCAATATTCACCGCGTCATCCGCTTCCATCCTCGCCCGTTCCGAAATATTCGCACAATCTTCGATTTCCTGATTAACGTCAAATGTCGTTCCTTTTAATTCGTTTTTTCGCGGAAAATATCCGACCACCGGCTCATTTTCCCAAATCGCCCCGCTCCTCTGCCCCGCTACAAAACAGGTCGAAACGTGAATCAGACAAGGACGCTTCATCATCCTCGCCAGCCCCAAAACATTGTTCGTCCCGACAACATTCGTCCGAAGTGCCGATTCAAGCGGCGGATTAAATGTAACATTCCCCGCCGAATTGATAATCACATCGCATTCCGCCATAATCTCTTTCGCTTGATCTTCTTGCATCCCAAGAAAATCGCTCGAAACATCGCCATTGACGGGAACGACCTTCTCGCGTATAAACTCCTCAAACCCATCGCCATATTTCTCCCGCAACGGATCAAACGTCGGAGAAGGCACAACGGAATTCCAAAAACGGTTTAAGGATTCCTCCTCATTCCTCGCCCGCACGATCATATAAACGCGTCCCACATCGGGAAAATTATTAAGCAGCATCGAAAGCGTAACCTTGCCCACAAAGCCCGTTCCGCCGATGAAAAAGATATTTTTATTTTTATATATTTCGGTTGGTGATAATTTCATTTTTAAAATTTATATTTATAATTGTTCAATTGTCGGTTTTTGACAGGTTACAATATCAATAATGTTGTTCAAACAAAGAATTCCGTAATGTTGAATTTTATCTTCTTGAGTATTTTCAATAATAAATAGTTCAACTGCGTTCGGTAGATAATCTAAAAATCTTGATTTTGAATAAATACGAAACAGATTTCCTGAAAACTTTTCATAATCATCCCAGCCTGTATAAGACTCATTTGCAACTGAATAACAAATATAATTTTCAAAAGTGATTTTATATTTTTTGCAAACTCTTCTTTTAGCTACTTCCGCTTTCTCGATTTCAGTTAGATCATCTAAATTATTTGTTTTTGCATCCCAACATTCAGTAGATGCTTCGCTTATAAATAATTCAATTTTTAAATCACCTTTGTCAGTCAAATTGTCTAAATATAGATAATCGTGATTGTCTAATTGTTCAATTAAATTCATAACTCATATTAGCCATTGAAAATGGCGATATATTTGTAGCCCAAGATGCAAACCTTTAATTCATATTTAAGCGTCAATTCCAATTATCAAAACAGGAATATCAATATCTGCCACGCCTCGATTTTCTAAATCCCAAACAAACTGTTCAAAATATGAAACGCCCGTGGACATTTCGGCAGAAAGCGATTTTACGGGAACAATTTCAATGCCGTAATCAATCAAATCCAAATTGTGAAAAATCGTCATTTTGGCACAGACGTTGTAAACCATAAATGAATATTTGCCGAACTGAACTTCTACACCAAGACGTTCTTTGACAAAATCCATATCACGATACGCACCTTTCAGACTTGAGCGAATTTCATAATCTGCCGAATAATGCGTCGTCGGATAATCACAATCAATTTTCATATTCGACCAACCATTCGGCAAAAGTTGTTTTTTGAAAGAGTTGTTTAATCCGACAGGACTATACAGAGTTTTACCCGACATTGTCTTTTCTTTGCTTATTTTGGTTTTTGATTCTTCTGCATTTATGTTTCTAATGCATGTTTTAATTTCGTCCAGAAGATGCGGATAATTTTCCGTTACCTTTTCCAAGCCATTATTAAAAGAATATTGTGCGGCAATTATCATTTGGTTTCTTGTTCCTTCCACTCTAATGGAATTTGCGTTATCTTTTCCTTGCCCGTCGGCTTATGAACCTGTTTTCCAAGCGGACGATATTTCAATTTTCCCGTGTATAAATCTAAAATTCTCTGTCTTGCTATTTCAATATATTCATCTTCTTTTTCGCATCCGAGAGTTTTGCGATTATTTTTCAAAGCCGCAAGCATCGCCGAACCAACACCCGAAAACGGATCGAAAACCCAATCATTTTCATTCGTTAAAGCCAAAATACACCGCTCAACCAACGCAATCGGAAATTGACACGGATGAAGCGTTTTTTCTGGGTGATTTGCCTTAACATTTGGAATGTCCCACAAACCAGTTTCCCAATCTTCAACTAAAATTTTCCAAACATCTGAAGGGTTTTTACCCAAAGGATTCCCGGAGAATTGTCCTTTTTTATCGCCTTTATAATGTCTTTTTCCCGGATATTTTGAAGGCACTCGCACCGAATCAAGATTGAATGTATAATCATCGCTTTTCGTAAACCAAAGCATTGTTTCATACCGCCCCGAAAATCTTTTTGAAGCGTGAAGTCCGTGTCCAAAATGCCAAATAATTCGATTGCGAAGTTTTAGATTGTATTCTTTAAATAATCGGTAATAATACATATCTAACGGAAAAACCTCACCATTTTCAACATAATTTCCAACTTGCCAACAAAGCGAACCTTCATTTGATAAAACTCTGACTATTTGCTTTATCACAGGTCGCATTGATTCCAGATAATTTTCTAAACTCGTGCTTTTTTCGTAGGATTTACCGATATTATATGGTGGAGAAGTAATTATCAGTTTCGCCGTTTCCTTTGGAATTTGTGAAAGAGATTGAACACAATCACCTTCTGAAATCACAACTTCAGCATCGTAACTGAATTTAGATTCAATCTCTGGTTTCCATAAGGTATTGTTTCTTACTGCTTGCATAATTTAATGCGGTCACAAACTGTGACCGCTTCATCTAATCCGTAACCTCACACAATCCAATCACGGGTTGATGCAACATTGAAATTTCGGCGTTTCTGCCCATATAGCTTCTTGCCATTGCAATTGCTTCGGTTAGATTGTC
>JBGTKR010000212.1:0-5055 GCA_041744535.1 Pyrinomonadaceae bacterium | reverse complement strand
ATGCAAGCCGTAAAACAACCCAGATTTTTTGCAAATTCAACCGCTCCGATTGTGTAAGGCGTTCTGCCGGAAGCGGCAATTCCGATGACCGCATCATTTTTGGTCAGACCGCATTTTTGCAGATCGGTCTTTCCCGCATTTTTATCGTCTTCGCTCGCTTCCGTCGCCTGATAAAGTGCTTCAAAACCGCCTGCGATCACGCCGTTTATCAGATCGGGCGAAACTCCGAAGGTCGGCGGAATTTCCGCAGCGTCAAGAACTCCCAAACGTCCCGAAGTTCCCGTGCCGATATAAAAAAGCCGTCCGCCGTTTTGCAGACTTTTGACGACATTTTTAACTGTTTCGGCAATTTCCGGCAAAACTTTTTCAACCGCTTCGGCAACTTTTTTATCTTCATTATTGATAAGCCGAATTGCTTCAAGCGTTGAAACTTTGTCTATATCTTTCGTGTTCGGATTTTCCTGTTCGGTAATATTTATTATCATTTGTTGAAGTTTTCAAAAGCCATAACCGCCGCCGCGTTTGCCGGATCGAGATTCGGCTTTTGCAAAAATGCCTGCGGGGCAAAAGAGTGAACTGTTTCCATTAATGGTTTTGTTAAAAGTTCGCCCGCTTTGAAAATACTGCCGATAGTGCCGATGGGAATTTTCTCGTTTAACAAATCCAGTTTTTTGATAACCGCATAAGCCGCAAGTCCCAATTCAAAACCGGCAACCGATAAAATTTCAACGGCAATTTCATCATCTTGTTTTGCCGTTTCGATCACGTATTTTGCAAATCCGGCGAGTTTTTTATTATCCATCTGCGGCGAATAAATCGCAACGATCAGATCATCGGGAGTCGAAGCACGAAAATATTCCGCTCCGACATAATTTAACTTTGTCGGCTTTCCGCGTCCGTCGAGAGATTTGGCGATTGCCATAAGTGCCTGTTTTGCAATACTTATTCCGCCGCCTTCGTCGCCCGCGATCGGTCCCCAACCTCCGGCGACGGCGGTTTTTCCATTTTCATCCCGACCGTAACAGATCGAACCCGTCCCCGAAATAATTACCAGTCCCGCCTCGCCGAGTGTCGTTCCGAAAAGTGCGATCTCGGCATCGGTTACGACTTCGACATTTTTTATTCTTAGGTTTTTTGTAAAACTCTGCCGTATTCTTTCACGCAAATCCGCCCGCCTGACTCCGGCTAATCCGAGAGTTGCCGAAACAATATTATTCGGATTGATAAAAGATTTATCGCAGACGGAATTAATCGCTTTTACAATAGTTGAAACCGCATCTTCTACCCCGACCCGCAGAGGATTTGAAGGACCGGCAAAACCTTCACAAATAATTTCCTTATTATTGTTGACTAAAACAACGTGAGTTTTTGTTCCGCCGCCGTCAACGCCCAGATACAGATTGTGAGTTGAGTTGATTTTATAATCGCTAACGGATTTTATTGACATTTTTAAGGATTTGCTTTTTTTGCTAAAAAATCACTTCTATTTTAGTTTTATTTGACATATAATCAAAATCAAATAAATTTATGAGAGCGATAAGCTAATGTGATAGTAGTCGGTTGTCAGTTTGTAAAAGGCGGAAACCCGACAGTTATGGAGGGTGCTTTGAACATCTAAACATACTATGTGCCGGGAACACCCTTGTTGACACGCGGGTTCTGCCGGCAATATATGTGATTTATAGCTCGCCTTTCTCAATGACCTAACCTTTTTTGTCAATACAATTAGTTGATAAAAAGATAAAATATATCTTGTGAGACGAATCAAGCAATGAACTGACAACTATTAAAGAAACAAAATGGAAATTAAACAATTAAAAGCCTTTATCGCAATTGCCGAAGAAAAAACTTTCACGGCGGGAGCAAAGCGTGTTCACGTAACACAGGCGGCGGTTTCGATGCAGATAAAACAGTTGGAAGACGAAATAGGTCTGCCGCTGTTTACGCGAACACCGCGCCGCGTGATTTTGACCGAAGCGGGCGAATATTTGCTGGAGCGGGCAAGAAGAATTTTGCGTGAACACAATTCGGCACTCGAAGAATTAGCCGAAATTGCCGGGGCGGAATACGGACGTTTGCGGATCGGATCGGCTTCGGCAATGTTTGCAACCGAGCAACTGCCGGGCATCTTGGAAAAATTAATAAAAAAATACGCCAACGCCGAAATATCGGTAAGTTCGGGAACAAGTCAGAAATTAGTTGATAAAATAATGCACGGTGAAATTGATATTGCGTTTGTTTCATTACCGATTGAAAATTCAAATATTCAAACCGAACTGCTTTACAGCGATGAGATCGTCGCCATCGCTCATCCCGATCATCCGCTGGCAAAGGAAAAATACATCAGTGCCGCACGGCTTGCGGGAGAAAATCTGATTCTCGGCGAACAGGGCGGCAATACGCGGCGTTTGATTGACGATTTTTTGATGCACACAACCTCAAACCGCACGTTGTGATGGAACTTTCGCGTCAGGAAGCAATAAATAAAATGGTCGAAAATAATATGGGAGTCGGGATTGCCGGGGAAAAAAGTTCGGCAAATGAAGTTTCTAAAGGAAAACTCATTTCGTGGGGAATCGAAGGCGTGGAAATAAAATGGAATCTTGGACTTGCCAGACTTCGCGGCGGTTATTTTTCACCGATCTCAAAAGAATTTACAAAACTCTGCGGCGAAAATTTTGCAGAACGCGAAAAAAAATTCAAAGCCGGTAAATGATATTTGATAACGCAGGAAATTCCATTAAAAACTATTTCTATTTTTGTGGGAAAGCCTTAGTTTTTTTTATAAAGTTTTGGAATCAACAATTTACTAATTTAATTTTGAAATATAAAATAAGATTATGGCTTTACTGAAAATTGTGCATTATCCCGAAAAAATATTGTTGGAAGCAGGGAAACCATTGATGGAAGATGAGTTTGATGCCGAACTTTCCGAACTTGTCGAAAATATGTTTGAAACAATGTATGACGCGGGAGGTGTCGGACTTGCCGCACCGCAGGTTGCTGTTTCCAAAAGACTTTTCGTGATGGATTGTTCGGGCGGCGAAGACGAAACGCAAAAATTTGCTTTGATAAATCCCGAAATCATAAATGTCGAAGGCGAACAATACGGCGACGAAGGATGTTTGTCATTTCCCGGAATTTACACAAAAGTAAAACGCGAAATGCAAACCGTCGTGCGGTTTCAAAATGTTAAAGGCGAAACACAGGAAATGGGCTTTGAAGATCTGCCCGCCCGCTGCGTTCTGCACGAAACCGACCATTGCGACGGAATAGTTTTTTTAGATAAAATGTCCCCGCTGAAAAGGGAATTGTCGAAACGTAAAATCAAGAAATTGCAGAAGTCGGGAAAATGGCAATGAAAAGATCGAAACTCAAAAAAAGATTAAGAAAGAAGTATCATTTGGCTGAGTTTCAGGAATTAGGTTTTGAAATTTTAATCAATTTCAAAGAAGGATTTAGCGAAACAAAATTTGATAAATTTCTTTTCGATTTTATTGATGAAATAGAAAGAAACAAATTATTGTGCGGAGGCGGAGGCAATGCAAAAAGTTACGAAATTTTTGTAACATCAGAAAAGAAATTTGCTTCGCCAACTTTGGAACAGAAAGAAAATATCAGAATTTGGATTGAAAATAATTGTGAAGTTAGAAATTTTGAGGTCGGGGAATTTAAGCATGCTTGGAATGATTAACAAAGTTATTAAAAACATACAAAAAATATTATGCAAACAAAAAGAGAATTAGACGAATTTAAGAATGAACCGTTCACGGATTTTTCGATTGCGGTGAATCAGGAAGCGATGACGCGGGCGATTGATGAAGTTTCGGCGGAATTGGGACGCGAATATCCGATTATTATTGACGGCGAAAAGATCGAACTTGCACGGAAGTTTGAAAGCATTAATCCATCGGACAGAACGCAGGTTGTCGGGATTTTTTCGGATGCCGATTCGGATGCCGAAAATCTTGTTACAAAAGCAATAGATGCGGCGACGGCTGCGTTTGAAAGTTGGCGGAAGGTTTCGGCGGAAGACCGTGCGGAATATCTTTTTAAAGCGGCGGATATTGTTCGGCAACGAAAACATTATTTTTCGGCGTGGATGGTTTTGGAGGTCGGGAAGACTTGGGCGGAAGCGGACGGCGATACAGCCGAAGCGATTGATTTTCTGGAGTTTTACGGACGCGAGATGATTCGCTGGTCGGGAGATCAGCCGGTTGTTGATTCGCCTTATGCGGAGAAAAATAATTTTGAATATGTGCCGCTCGGAGTCGGTGCGATCATTCCGCCTTGGAATTTCCCGCTGGCGATTATGGCGGGAATGACGATGGCGGCGGTCGTTACGGGGAACACAACTGTTTTGAAACCTTCGCCGGATGCTCCGACGATTGCTTATAAATTTATGGAAGTTCTGGAAGAAATCGGATTACCGGATGGTGTTGTCAATTTCTTAGCGGGAAGCGGAGCAAAAGTCGGTGAAGAAATGGTCGCTCATCCGAAGACCAGATTTGTGTCGTTTACGGGTTCAAAAACCGTCGGTCTGCACATTTACGAAGAAGCAGCGAAAACACGCGAAGGGCAGAAATGGATGAAGCGTGTCGTGGCGGAAATGGGCGGCAAAGATGCGATTGTGGTGGCGGACGATGCGGATTTAGACGAAGCGGCGGCGGGAATTGTTTCGGCGGCATTCGGTTTTCAAGGGCAGAAATGTTCGGCGTGTTCGCGTCTTATCGTGGATGAAAAAGTTCACCGCGAATTGATGGAAAAAGTTGCCGATTTGACGCGAAAATTGAAAGTCGGTAAACCGAATGAAGTTTCGACGAATATTGCGGCGGTTATCAATCAAAAATCTTTTGATAAAGCCAATCAATATATCGAGATCGGTAAAAAAGAAGGCGGCGAAGTGGTGGTCGGCGGCGGCAGCGATGATGTTGAAGGTTTTTATATTGAACCGACGATCATTGATAATGTCGAACCGAAATCAACCGTCGAACAGGAGGAAATTTTTGCTCCCGTTTTGGCAGTCATCAAAGCAAAGGATTTTGACCACGCTTT
>JBGTKR010000211.1:0-4854 GCA_041744535.1 Pyrinomonadaceae bacterium | reverse complement strand
GTGATTTTTTTGATTGTTTTCTTCAGCGGTGTTTTCAGAGAAATGTTTTTTAAAGATAAAACTTATCGGTGGTATTGGATCAAAGCATGGTTCGCATTCGCTATGTTTTTGGCGATAATCTCATGGATGATGGTAGCTTTTAAATTACAATGAATAAAATTAATCTAGCCGAAAAATTAGCGTTAATAAACGAACATTGGCGACCAAAAGTTGTCGGCGAACTGAATGGTCAGGAAGTTAAACTCGTTAAATTTCAAGGCGAATTTCCTTGGCATCAACACGAAACAGAAGATGAGATGTTTATGGCTTTGAAGGGAAATTTTCGCATCGAGTTTCGGGACAAAGCGGTTGAATTAAATGAAGGCGAGTTTATTGTTGTTCCGCGTGGCGTTGAACATCGTCCCGTTGCCGATCAGGAAGTCGAAGTTTTGTTATTTGAACCCGCAAACTTGAAAAATACGGGAAATATTGAGGACGAAAAATTTACCGCTCCCGTTGGTGAAACTATTTAGGAAATCTGATATTCTGAAAATTATTTTTCAGGTAAAATAAAAAAAATCAGCGTGTAGGAATTCTTAAAAAATGAATCCTTCAAAAGAATCCTCTTTCAGTAATTACAATATAATTTCGCAACTCGGTGCAGGCGGGATGGGCGAGGTTTTTCTTGCCGAAGATACGCGGCTTGAACGCAAAGTCGCTCTCAAACTTCTGCCGCAAAAATTCTCGGCTGATTCCGAACCCTTGAATCGTTTCAAGCAGGAAGCTAAAGCCGCGTCCGCCTTAAATCATCCGAATATTATTACCGTTTATGAGATCGGCGAACACGATGGGACGAACTTTATCGCCACCGAATATATTGACGGCAAAACCTTGCGTGAGCGGATGAAGCAGCGTTTGACGTTTGAGGAGATTCTTTCGATCACAATTCAAACGGCGGAAGCCCTTTCGACGGCACACACGGCGGGCATCGTTCACCGAGATATTAAACCGGAAAACATTATGATTCGCCCGGACGGTTATGTGAAGGTTCTGGATTTCGGTCTGGCAAAGTTGACCGAAAATAATAATGCCGAGATTGATAAAGAAGATGCGACGAGAAAATTAGTTAAAACAAATCCGGGTGTGGTGATGGGAACGGTTTCATATATGTCGCCGGAGCAGGCTCGCGGCAAAGATATAGATGCCCGTTCGGATGTTTTCAGTTTCGGAATTGTTTTATATGAAATGCTGGCGGGAAATGTGCCGTTTGCGGGCGAAACGATGACGGATATTTTATCGGCGATCATCAGTTCCGAACCCGCACCGCTTGCCGATTCCGCACCGCATCTGCCGCGTGAACTTCAGCGGATCGTGGGTAAAACTCTCAAGAAAAAACGCGAACAGCGGTATCATTCGACAAAGGATTTATTAAATGACCTAAAAGAACTGCGTGATGAACTGCTGCTCGAATCAAAGCTCGAACAGACCGCCGTGCCGAACCGCGTTGAAACTTCGCAAACAAGCCAGCCGCGACTTTCGACAAATTCAAGCAGCGGCGGAATAAAAGACTCACTTCTGCTGACCGAGTTTGAAAATTCGACGGGCGAAGCGATCTTTGATCAGACTTTGAAAACGGCACTCGCTTTTTCGCTCACACAATCGCCGTTTCTCGATATTTTCCCGGATACGAAACTGCGTCAGACGCTCGTCTGGATGGGACATTCGCCGACTGAAATTGTAACAAAAGATTTAGCACGGGAAATTTGTCTGCGGCAGAACTTGAAAGCATATATTACGGGAACGATTTCGAGTTTCGGTTCGATCTATGTTTTAACACTCGAAGCGGTCAACGCACGTTCGGGCGAAAGTTTCGGACGGCAGTTCGAGCAGGTCAATTCAAGAGAGGAAGTCCTGAATGCTCTGAGCCGTGCGGCGACCGGGCTGCGTGAACATCTCGGCGAAAGTTTAAGTTCGATTGAGAAATTCGATATGCGGGTCGAATATATCACGACACCTTCGCTCGAAGCGTTGAAACTTTATACGCTCGGTCAGGAACAATCGGCACTGGGTAAAACGCTTGAACCGATTACATTTTTTAAAAAAGCTCTCGAGCTGGATCCGAATTTCGCTTCAACTTATGTTGCACTCGCCGTTACTTACATCAACACTAATCAATGGAAACAGGGAGCGGAATTTATATCTAAAGCATTTGAAGTTCGTGACAGTGTCAGTGAAAATGAGAAACTCCGCATTACATATTTTTATTATATGATAGTTACAGGTGAATTGGATAAGGCGATCAATACCCTTGAACTATGGCGAAGAACTTATCCTTCGCAGTCTGTTCCTCTGATTAATCTCGCCGACACTTTTGAACGCATCGGGCAGTTTGAGAAATCAGCCGCCGCCGCCCGTGAAGCTATACAACTTGATAATAATAATGCCATCAGTTATATAAATTTGGGATCGCCGCTTCTTAAATTAAGCCGTTTCGCCGAGCTTAAAGAAACTTTTCAGAAGGCTTTTGAAAAAAATCTGGACAGCGATATTTTTCACGAACTTCTCCATATTGTCGCTTTTATCGAAAATGATGAAGAGGCGATGAAAGAAAATCTGGCGTGGTTTAGTGGAAGAAACGATGAATATGTTGCGTTAAATCTGCAAACCGGCACGGCGGCTTTTCAGGGACAGTGGCGAAAGGCTCAGGATTTTGCAAGACGGGCGGTTGAACTTGCAAGACGCAGTAATAATCCCGAAATTGCCGCACTTTACGCCGCCGAACAGTCTTTGCGAATCGTTTTCTGGAGTTCGGGAACAGGTTTGCCGTCGGGCGAAGAAAATCAATTAAAAGCGGTTTTGAAAACGCAGACAAACAACGCTTTGAAACTCGAACGCGGCACTTTTGTCATTGCAAAAGTTTCGCTCGCTCTCTCCGCCGGAGGAATGTCTTCGGAAGCCCGTTCGCTGATGGACGAACTGAAAAAAGAGCGTCCGAAAGATACAATACTCAATGAACTCTGGTTTCCGACGATCCGTGCCGCCATCGAACTGCAAAACGGCAGAGCCAAAGAAGCCGTCGAAGAACTCGAAATCGCCGAACGCTTTGAGAAAGCAGGCGAATTTTACCCGCAGTATATTTGTGCTGTCTGCTTTTTGAAATTAAACAAAACAAAAGAAGCGTTACGCGAATTCGACAAAATCCTAAACAATCGCGGCGAAGCGGGTTTATCGTCAATTTATCCGCTCGCCCAACTCGGCAAAGCCAGAGCATTAAAAGACAAAACCGAATACGAAAAGTTTTTCGAGCTGTGGAAAGATGCGGACAAGGATATGCCCGCTTTGGTTGCGGCGAAAAAAGAGTATGATGAATTAAAGGGATAAATTTAGATTTTGTCCGCCAAATTAATGGCAATCCAAAATCCAAAATCTAAAATCCAAAATTAAAATATGTCAGAATTAAGCGATTTATATCAGGAAGTTATTTTAGACCACAACAAAAATCCGCGAAATTTTCGTGAGATTGAAAATGCCGATAAACGGGCGGACGGGAATAATCCTCTGTGCGGCGATAAGTTACAGGTTTTTGTAAAAATGGATGGTGATATTGTTGAAGATGTTGCATTTGTCGGTTCGGGATGTGCTATTTCAAAGGCTTCAGCTTCGATGATGACTCAGACCGTGAAAGGTAAAACTAAGGAAGAAGCAGAAAAAATGTTTGATGAATTTCATCGAATGGTTACGGGCAAATTGGACATCGAAGCGGATGAAAATAGTCTGGGAAAATTGCGGATTTTCGCAGGCGTTTTGGAATTTCCCGCCCGTGTCAAATGTGCGTCCTTGAGTTGGCATACGGTCAATGCAGCGTTACAAGGCGAAGAAGAAGTTTCAACGGAATAAATTTTTTTAGCCACAGAGTTCAACGAGATAAACCAGAGATTTGTCGGAAATACATAACGTCAGTTCGAGATAAGAAAAGACTTCTAAAATCTTGTTATTCTTACCTTTCGTGTTTCTTTACGTCTTCATCTTGGCGAACTTTGCGGTAAAAAAAAAGCAGAAATTAACCGCAAAGAACGCAAAGGTTATCGCAAAGGTCGCTAAGATCCATTGAAAATCCATTAAGCCTTTATTATTCAATAACTTTTATCTCGAACTCACGTTAAATAATACTTTTTTACGGCATTTCATTTCTTCTAAACCTCGTATTTCTCGGTGAACTCTGTGGCTAAATTTAATTGTCGCAGAATTATTTCCCGCCTGACGTTTCAATTTCAAAACCTTTATTAACGACTTCGACAACTCTCTGCGGGAATGGAATTTCGATTCCGGCTTTGTCGAGTGCGGCTTTTGAGGCGGAAACCACGCGATCAATCGTTTTGCGTGTGTTGGATTGGAATGAATCCGTCCAGTAAAATAATTTCAAATTAACCGATGAATCGGCGAGTTCGACGACATTTACATCCGGTGCGGGATCATCCAGAACGCCTTCCGTGTTTTTCAAAACATCCATTAAAATCCGGCGTGCTTCTTCGTGGCTTTCGCCGTAACCGATGCCGATGGTGATTTTTGTTCGCCGATGCGGAAATGCCGTGCGGACGAGGACGGACTTCATATAAAGATCGGAATTCGGAATAACGACTCTTTCGCCGTCATAGGTTTTTATTTTGGTCGCCCGAACATTTATTTCCTCAACCGTTCCTTCATAATCATCAACTTTTATCTGATCGCCGATCTTAAACGGGCGATATAAAAGTATCAGAAATCCGGCAAGCAGATTCTGCATAACGTCTTTAAATGCAAAACCGAGTGCAACCGAACCGATGCCGAGTCCGGCGATCAGATCGCCTGCATTTACGCCCGGAAAAATCACGGTTG
>JBGTKR010000210.1:0-15431 GCA_041744535.1 Pyrinomonadaceae bacterium | reverse complement strand
AGCAGGGCATTGATGTTGCTCAGGATCGAAGGTATTTCGCCCGGAAAGGTCATTTCATAATGCACGCCGCCGGATTCTTTGGCAAAAGTGTTCATCGCGTTTCTGGCTTGCAGAAATGTCAATCTGCCCGGGAAGCCGTCTAGTCCATCGGTGGCTGGAAGTCTGCTTTCATACTTTTTGTAAAATAAATTTCCCGTGCTGATTATGTAGATAGGGATTCCGGCTTCCTGTATGACCTTTCGGGCTTCCCCGTAATTTATTCGGCTGAATGTATCTATGCCGGAAGCGACGAGAATGATCGCCCGCCGTTTTGCCTTGACATCAACCATTCCGGCGTATTCGGCTTTGCTGCTTTCCGATTTTTCCAAAACAACGGAATCGGCTTTGCCGCCGACGAGTGCGAATTTTATTGCGTCAAAAAGATTATTTTCACGAAAAGCCGGACGATTTCTTAAAAGTAAATTGACGGTTGCCTGAAGTCTTCGCGGATCATTTGTAAAATCGGTGATCGGAGTCGGGCGTATGTCAAAGGCGATAACGGAGGCGAAATCATCGGGCGGTTTGATAAAACCCGAAACGAAGGAGGCGACGGGGCGTATGACTTCGAGATTTCCCGGATCAAAACCGCCGCTGCCGTATAAGCCGAAGATTTCCGACCATTTGCTGTATTCGACAACCAATGTAACGGTGATCGGTGCTTCCGGCATTGCAAAATTCGTGATTTCCTGCTTGATACCGTTTTCAAAAACCGCAAAATTTTCCTTTTTCAAACCCGTAACTATCTGTCCGCTTTTTTTGTCGTAAACAACCGCATCAACATTGACCAGATTGGTTTTGATCTCCAAAACCTCATCGTCCACGACGGCGTTCTTCATTTCCTCTTCGAGTCTTTTTTCTTCGGCTTCCTTTTTTAATTCCTCCTCGGTTTTCGGGACGGGACGCTGATTTTTCTTATCGTTTGACTTCTGAGGTCTTTGCGGACGCGATTGAGCAAAGGAAATTGCCGATAAACCTAACAATAGAGAGATTAGCAATATCAAAAAAACGGAGATTCGACGCGGAAAATTGGCTTGCATATTTTTTTTACACCTTAATAAAGATTATTTAGAATGTTAGATACAAATTGTGTGCTTTTAGTTGGAATAAATCAAGTAAAAGGCAGAAACCCGAATGTAAATGAGAGTGTTAATACGATTAAATATCAACAGCCTACATAAAATTCGGGTTTCCGTCATTTTAAGCACCCTCCATAACTGCTAATCTGATAGAGGCTTTAAAAAGTCGGTTCGGTTCTTCCCGTCGGAACGCCGTCCGTCCCGGCGGCATCGGACGTTTTCTTAAACGTCCGGGCAAAGTTAATCGTCCTTAAACTTTTACCTTTTTGAAGGTCGATCTTCTTAGCTTTCGTGCCAAAGGCAATCATTGCCGCCGGGACGGACGGCATTCCGACGGTTAAGATATTTTATCGAGATGATTATTTTCTATTCTGTAAAAACCCCTGCAAGATTAGCATAACTGCCCTTGTTTCCGCCTTTAATTAGTTCGTGTTATTCAGATCAATTTCAACCGTTACATCGAAAGAACCGCTGTTGTCATCGAGTATTCCCTCGTTTACGCCCAAGAACAAAGCCCCGTCGCGTTGGGCGGTGAATTCGTATTCAGAACCGATGAACATAAAATCATTGTTGTCATCACCGATGACCGCGATCAATCCGCCCGTCGGTTGGTCTTTGAGGAGTTTTTGATTGTCGGGAAGCGTGCTGATGCCGGAAGGCGACGAATAACGACCGTTGCCGAGTGAAATTCTGCCGTTGCTGACGATGCGGATTCGCTGACCTTTTCGCACGACCCAACCGGCGTTTGTCCAGCCGTTGGCGGTGTTATCCGCCAGAACTTTTACTTTTACCTGAATCGGTTTGGCATTGCCGACCGTGGGCGTATTTTGCGGAACGGGATCGGTGTATCCGGTATCGTCAACATCAACAGTCGAATTATTAGATGTAGTGCCAACCGGTGGAGTGTTTGCGGGAGCAGAACCGACGGTAATAACAGTATTATCTCCATTATTTGTTCTGGTATAATTCGGTTCTCTCCTGACATTACCGGAATTATTTGTGGTCATTCCGGTATTTGAAGAAATGCCTTCGGAATCAAATTTGATGGATTCGATCTCATCGGCATAAAATCTCAATTGTCTCTGCCGCGTGCCGTCGCCGATTAGGATTATAAATTGATTATTATCAAAACTGATTATTTTTCCTTTGATAATACTTCCGTCCTTTAAACGAATCGTATCGGCAAAAGCGAAAACGGCTAAACCTAAAATTAATGTAAAAATTGAAACGGTTTGAAAAAATTTGGATTTTAGAAACATATTTCCTCCGACGGAATTTTGATGATCTGGGGAAAGAAAAAAGTTTTGAAAGAATAACTCTTTAAATAATAAAGACAAATTAGACGGGATACATCCAACTATAAAAGTAGATGCAGTTTGGAAACTGACAAGTTGCAAATTTACTTTGAAGCAAATTTTCTCAAATTATACACAAAACCGCAGGAAGGTAAAAGTAAAAAGTAAAAAGGCAAAAGGAAAATGAAAAAAACTTCTGCCTTTTTACTTTTTTTGTAAATTTCTAGATCGAAGGATCATCGGCTTTAGCCGGACGGTTCTCTTCGGTGAACTTAAAACTTGAAACCGTCGAATCATAATAAAAGTGCCGCGTTCCGGTGGCGGTCAAACCTTCGGAAACCTGCGGATCGGCGTTGATCGAATAAAATGCGGGTTGTGTTCCCGATGATTCCTGCACCTTCATCGAATAAATATAACCGTTGACAACCGGCTTTTCTCCTTTGAATTTGTCGTCGAGTTGGACGGATTTTATTAGCTCGTCGAAATTCGGTGCGAAATTTCCCTGATGTTTGGCTGCATATTGAACTTGTAATTTGCGAATCGTATCAAGATGTTGCGTGGCGGCGGTTTCGTTTCCGCTTCTCGTTACGGATTGCCAAGCCGGAACGCCGACACCGATCAGTAATGCGATAATTGCAATCACGATCATTAATTCGATGAGGCTGAATCCTCTCCGGTCTTTTAATCTTTTGCGTAAGTTATTCATAATTTTTAAGATTTCCTCTCTGTGTGTTTCCACGAAGCGGCAACGTAAAATGTTGCAAATTATTTGCATTAAATTTATAGCACATCTTTATATTTGAACGAAAAGCCGCTTGATAAGTTGCATCGAACAAAAGAAATATCGGAACTTTCCGCAATGAAAATTTTTTGAAATTAAAAGAAAAGAAAACTTTTCGTGCAGAAAAGCATTCAAATCCTGTAAAATAAAAACGGCACTTCTGCCGATTCGGGAAAATAAACGATGAGAGATTGGATAGTCAGAGAACAGGAAACATCTATGGAAACATTTGATGTCCGCACGGATAGAGTTGAAAAACTTTCGCATTTGCAGGAAGCTATCGGAAAAGTTATCAAAGGAAAGTCCGAGGTTGTCAAACTCGCTTTGGTGGCGATGCTTGCCAAAGGACATCTTTTGATCGAAGACGTTCCGGGTATCGGAAAAACAACGCTCGCCAATGCTCTGGCTCGTGCATTGGACTTATCTTTTCACAGAATTCAATTTACTTCCGACCTTTTGCCGTCTGATGTGATCGGTATTTCGATCTTTAATCAGAGAAGCGGTGAATTTGAATGGAAGGCGGGACCGATCTTTTCCAATGTCGTTCTGGCAGATGAAATAAACCGTGCAACACCGAAAACGCAGAGTTCGCTGCTGGAAGCGATGGCGGAAAAACAGGTTACAAACGAAGGAATTTCCCGCCCGCTTCCGCTGCCGTTTATGGTCGTCGCTACGCAAAATCCGTCCGAACATCACGGAACTTATCCTTTGCCGGAATCGCAGTTGGATAGATTTATGCTGCGTCTGCACATCGGTTATCCGGGCAGGGAAGATGAACGGCAGATTCTGCGGGACAGAGAAACGGAAAATCCGCTCGATTTTGTCAAACCGATCTTATCGGAAACGGATATTTTAGAAATGCAGATGTCGGCGAATGCGGTTCGGGTTGATGAAGTTTTGGTTGATTATCTTTTAACGATTGTCGAAAAAACCCGCGAAAATAACGCGGTAGAATTGGGAGTCAGCCCACGCGGAACGCTTTCACTGTTTAATTCGGCACAGGCTTTGGCATTGATCGAAGGACGCGATTACTGCATCGCTGACGACATCAAACGCCTTGTCGTTCCGTGTTTTGCTCATCGCCTGATCGTCAGTTCGCAGTATTCAAAAATTTCCAAACAAACCAATGAAGCCGAGCAGATTTTAAAGGATATTTTGATGAAAACAGAAGTTCCGGTTTAGCGGTCAGCAGTCAGCGGTTAGTGGTCAGTAGTCAGAAAAAAAGTGAATTTAAATTTAGAATTGCTAATTGCTGATGGCTGACCACTGACCGCTGACTGCTAATTTAACAAAATGTTTAAAAAATTCCGCCAGATTTTACAGCTTTTCAGTTTGAGTGATTTGCGTAATGCGATTATCGGGCTTTTGATCGTTTTTGGCGGTTTGGGTTTGGCAGTTCTGACGATTTATGCACATCAGACCGGACAAGTGAGACTTGCCGGATTTACCGCTGCCGCGTCTTTGGTTTTTGTTCTTTTAATAATAGTTTTCGTCATTCCGCCATTGGCAAAAAATGCGAGTGCCGAGGCTTCGCAGATGAATTTGCCGTTTGAATTTACATCGGGCGGAGCGGTTTTTATCGGACTGCTCGTGATCGTCGCGTTTGCGGCTTGGAACACGGGAAATAATCTGCTTTTTCTGGTTCTGTCATTTCTCACATCCGCTCTGGTTGTAGGTTTTTTCGTCGGTAATTTTTGCTTGAAAAAACTCGATATAAAGATGCGTTTTCCCGAAACGATTTTTGCCGGAGAACCGACTCCGATCCTCGTCAGTCTGCACAACCGTAAACGGATTTTCCCGACCTTTTCGGTCATTAGCGAAGTTCGCGGAAAAGACCGGAAGCGTTCGGTGATCGCCGACGATCTGGAAAAACTTCTGCCGAAAAAATGGGCGGAAAAATTCTCGCGTCCGCCGCTTAAAAAATTGACGCTCGATTATTTTGTTCACGTTCCGCGAAAGAATTTTATTGAAAACAAGGTCAAACACACTTTTGGCAAACGCGGGCGTTTTATCATCAAGGATTTTGAACTCTCGACAAAATTTCCGTTCGGCTTTTTCCGCCACCGCCGCCGGCTTTCCGCTCTACGAACCGAAATTATAATTTTTCCGAAACTCAAACCTTTAAATTCCGAACTCTCCGATCTGCCGCTTGAAACCGGAAAACTTATCTCCGCCCGAAAAGGGATCGGACAGGATTTGCTGACCTTGCGGGATTATCAGCCGTTGGACGATCTGCGGCATATTGATTGGAGGGCAACCGCCCGCACACGGACTTTGACCGTCAGAGAATTTGCTTCCGAGGATGAAAAACGAATAATGATAGTTTTTGACAAACGAGTCATTAAAGACAAGAAAGCAAAACAAATATCATTAAGACAAAAGATCGAAACCGAAAAAAAAGGGAAAAAACTCTCAAAAGAAGAAAGGCGTTTTGAAAATGCGGTCAGCAAAACCGCCTCGATACTTTCTCATTTTGCCGATGAACGTGCCGAAATTCGCCTTGTCATCGAAAATATCGAAAGCGATTTCGGAATCGGCAAAGATCATTTAAATATGTGTCTGCGTGAACTGGCTTTGATCGAACCGAACTTTGTCGAATCGTTTTCGTTAGACTTTCTGGATGAGAATTTTCGGGAAATATTTGAAGACAGAACCGACAGCCATTTGTTTTTTGTAACGGCAATGAAAAAGGAAAATCTTCCCGCCGATATTCTCCATCGGGCAAAAATTATCAACTATTAATTATAAGAATAAGTTTTTAAATTTCAGGATTTTAGCCGGAGCAAATTGGTTGAGATTAAAGATAAGTTAAATAAGCAATCGTGCATAATTAAATTGAACTGACCTTAAACCCTTATAATCTCTTCTTTGCGACTTTGCGACTTTGCGGGAGTTTTTTCCGCTGTAAATATTATTTCCCGCAAAGTCGCAAAGGTGCAAAGAAGAAAAGGCAGAAAATTGATTCAACCTGTTTTAAGTAGTTGAACAAAATTAAAAAACAAATATATCAAATTAAAATTTTTCACCAAAAGTTGTCATAAACGGTATTTTGGCGGTGTTTTGTAGTTGAAAGCCATCGGTAGATGCTAAAATGAATGCAGGCGTGAATATATTAGTGGACATAATGTCCGAACAAACTTCGGCGATAAAAGACAAAATCGTTTTTGATGAAGCATTTACGCTTCACAATCGGACTGTCTTTCGGGCAGCGTGGGCGGTTGTGCGGGATGCGGGTTTGGCAGAGGATATTACGCAGGAAACTTTTCTCAAACTCTTTGACAATTTAGATGATATAAAAGATGAAGAAATGCTCAAACCCTGGCTGATTCGGGTGGCGATGAATTTAGCGAAAAACACCATCCGCGGAAATTCGAGGGCAAACGCACGCGAGGAAAAATACGTCCAAGAAACGGACGCACAGGACAACTTCACGGCTCATAAAAAATTAGAGCAGAAGGAAACAGTCAGCGAAGTTCAGACCGCGTTGGAAAAGGTCAAAGAACCTTTGCGGAGTTGTCTGATCCTGAAACAACAGGGATTAAGCTATAAGGAAATTGCCGAAAGTCTGGAACTTACGGAAACCAGCATCGGCACATATATTGCACGCGGGAAAAAGGAATTTATACGTTTTTACGGTAAGATCGGAGGCGAAGTATGAAAAAAGAAAAATGCTTTGACAGCGGCACAATTCAAGCCTTTACAGACGGCGAATTGGCTTCCGATTTAGCGGAAAAACTTATTAAACACATCAGTTTGTGCGATTCGTGTGCGATTCTTCTGGCGGAAACCGAAGATGAAAATGCGTTTGCCTTTTCGGTTTTGGATGAAGAATTAAATACTTTAGTTCCGACCGAAAGACTGCGAACAAAAGTTTTTGATTCGATTCGTAAAATCAAGCAGAAGGAAAAGATCGGTTGGCGGCAGAGATTAACGGGGAGTTTCGGTTTTGCAAACGGATTCAGTTTCAAAAACCCCTTGGTCAATGCTTTTGCAAGTATATTTTTGTTTGTAAGTGTTTTAGCAGTCGGGATGAATTTTTACAATTCAACGCCGAATCAAAACGAAGTTGCGTTCAATGCTCCGGCGATAGATTCCTTTGAAGTTGACAAAATTGATATGCCTTCGTTTGATGTTCGGGAAGAGAAGGTTGAACAGGATTTTGCGGTAACTAAAGCAGCAGTTTCGGACGATTCGCAAATTAATGAAAAATATAGATCATCCGCAACTCCGAAACCGCAGAAAGCCGTTTTTGTTCCGAAAGTTAAACCGGATAATTCTTCCGAAGATCATCTAAAACTAACGCCGCCAAAGGCGAATCCGAATTTAGCCGAAGAATCCGGCTACTTACAAACGATTGCGACTTTGAATAAAACCGTCAATCAAACAAAAGATTTAACCTTGCGTCCGACCGAGAGAATTGCATACGAAAGAGATTTGGCGGTAGTTGACGATGCGATACGGAAAATGAAAGCGGAAGTCCGCAAAAATCCCGACAATCAGGCGGCGAGAGAAGTTCTGCGGTCTTCCTATCAAAACAAAATTGACCTGTTAAACTCGGTTGCCGAAAAAAATGAAATGATCGCAAGCATTCAATAAGCATCATCAATATCAACTTTAAATGGAAATTTTTATCAGACAAAATATACAAAAAATAACTCACCGGATCTCAATTCAGACGATATTTGCCTTTTTGATTCTGGCGAATTTTGCAGTTGCTCAATCACAAATTGAAAAATCCATTGATGTTCACTCAAAAAACGTCTTGGTTCAACTCTGTGTTTCGGAAGGAAAGGTCAAAATAAACGGCTGGAATCGAAGCGAGGTTCGGGCATTTATCAAGGACGGCGAAAATCTCGGAATAAAGGTCAGAGAGAAAAATTCCCTCGATAAAAAACCCGTCTGGATAGATGTTATCGGTTATGATTCCGAAAAACCCTTTACATCCAGAAACGGCGGTGAAAAATCCTTTACGAACTGTCTGGCGGGCGAAACGATAGAACTCGATGTTCCTTATTACGCCGATGTCAAGATCGAGGGAAGAACGGGCGAAACTTCGGTTGATAAGGTCAGAACCGCCAAGATAAATGTTATTGACGGCGATATTTCGGTAAGTAATGTTGCAAAAAGCACCGAAGCCCACACGCATCAGGGAAGCATCACGATCAGAAATTCGGGCGGAGAAATGTCGGTCTCAACCACCACCGGAAATATCATCGCCTACAACACCGAATCACGCGAAACGGGCGATTATTTCAAGGCAAAAACACGAAGCGGAGCGGTTACTCTGCAATCAATCGGTCAAAAAGAGGTCGAGGCTTCATCCGTTTCCGGCTCGTTAAATTATGTCGGTGAATTCGCAAATTACGGAAAATACGGTTTTTCGACGACGAATGGATTGATAAATCTGGTCGTTCCCGTCAACTCGTCCTTTCGGCTGACTGCCGCTTACGGCGGTGCGTTTCAATCCGAACTGCCGCTTGCCGACGTTCAAAAAAACCGCACCGATTCGGTTGTCTTTCTAACCGCAAAGGTCGGCGAAGGCGATGCAAATGTTACGGTTAAATCATTTAACGGAACAATCAGCATCAGAAAGAAGGATGACAAACTTGCTAAACTTTTCCACTAGAAATTTCAACTCTCATTTTTCAAACAAATCCATTTATCAAAACGTATTAACTTGCATAGATAGTCGGTTACGGTTAGAGTTTTTTTATAAAGACAAGTTATGAGTTCACACGGATTGATCGGTCAGATTCTTGACGGAAAATATAAAATAGACAAACAGCTTGGCAAAGGCGGTATGGGAACGGTGTATCTTTCGACGCATATCGGAACGGCACGACCCGTTGCGGTGAAGGTTATCGCTCCCGATTTTATGAAGCGAAGCGAATTTGTCGAGCGTTTTCGGAGAGAAGCGAAAGCCGCCGGAAGACTGCGGCATCCGAATGTCGTTGACGTTACGGATTTCGGCTTCGGAAAAACCGAAAATGGCGATGGTGTCGCCTATCTCGTGATGGAATATCTCGACGGCTGCACGCTCGGAGAAGTTCTGGACGAAGAGAAAAAACTTCCGCTTTCGTTTACGATTGATATTTTGGAACAGGTTTCCTCAGCGATTGAGGAAGCCCATCGGCAGGGAATTATTCACCGCGATTTAAAACCGGATAATATCTGGTTAGAACCGAATTTACGCGGCGGTTTTACGGTCAAAGTTCTCGATTTCGGAATTGCCAAGCTGGAAGAATCTCAAATTTCCGAAGCGGAACACGAAATTGAAAATCCGGGCATCAGCAATCTGCGAACCGAAATGATTTTCGATAACAAAACAATCGCAGATGAAAACCAACTCGAAACACTAACCGATAAAAAGAACGGTTCGACGATAATTTCGGAAAACGAAACGGTGGCGTTGGTTGAAAATATAGAAAATCCCGTTTCGGAAAAGAGCGAAGCGGGAACATTGATCCAGCCGATTCAAGCCGATTCGCAGAAATCGGAAGATTCCGAAGACAAAACGGCAATTTTTCCTGCAAATCAAACCCGTGCAATCGAAGCGGAAGATTTAAAGGGAACAAAAATTATCTCCGATTTGGAGCAAACCGATAAATCTTTAACTAAAACGCCTTTAACAACTAATTTAACCAAAGTCGGAGCAGTTCTCGGCACACCGCTTTATATGTCGCCGGAACAATGCCGGGGCGAAAAACTGACTAATCGCTCCGATATTTATTCACTGGCGGTGATCGTCTATCAGATGCTTTCGGGAAATCTGCCGTTTACGGGCGATTATCTGAATGTGATGGAAGGACACAAAACCGCCGAACCGCCGCCGATAATTGCAAAAAAAGTTCCTAAAAAACTGAAATCAATCGTAATGCAGGCACTTTCAAAAGATTCAGAAGAACGCCCCGTAACCGCCGAAGCATTTGCCAGTAAAATTCGTGCCAGTTCCGAAGGGATCGGGAGTTTACTAAGACGCAGTTTAACAATTTACAGCGAAAATCTGCCGAAGATTTTACTGCTTACATTTTTAACATTTCTGCCGCTGATAATATTAACTGCCGTCAGAGTCTTTTTCGGGATCGCCACCGGATTAGGTTTTATTGAAGATGAAAACTTAAAATACCTGTATGTAGGATTTGAAATTTTCAACTTCTTTTTGTCAATCGTAATGTCGGCATTTCTGGTGGGAATGATGACATGGGTGGTCGCTCAATATCTGGCTTATCCGCTGCGTCCGCTTAGTTTGCGTTCGGCATTCGATGAAGCCAAACGAAAAGCAAAATCGCTTTCCCTGACGGTCGGTTTAAGCACAATTATCTCCTTAGCAGGTTTTGTGTTATGTCTGATTCCGGGATTTATATTTTCGGCATTATTTATGATGATCGCACCTTCGATTATGATGGAAGGTGTCAAAGGCAAAGCCGCTTTTAAGCGTTCCATAGAATTGACCAAGCGTTCTTTCAGAACCGTTCTGGCAACTTCGATTCTCGTTTATGTGATTCCGTTCATATTGGGAGCGGTTATCGCATCATTTATCGGACTTGCAAATACGACATACGTTCAGTCATTAAGGGTTTCAAATATGAAATCCGAAATGGAAACGATGAAAAAAGAAGGCGTAAAGCCGCAGCCGCAGAATGAGAAAAAAGATGAAAAAGAAACGAATATCATCGTTATCGGTGAAGGGGAATTTTCCTTTGATTCCGATGATTCCGATTCGGATAATGCCGTCGGAATGAATGATGAAACAAAGAAAAGCATACGGAAATTCAGCGTTATCACGCAGTCGCTCAGTCAACTCGTTCTCTTGCCGTCAATTCTTCTTCTGGCTTCGATCACTTCTGTTATAACGGCACTTTTATATTTCAAAACGCGGCAGGCGGGCGGCGAATCTATGCAGGAATTACTCGGCAAACTCGATGAAACGGAATTACCTCAAAGTAAATGGCAGCAGCGTGTCCGTGAGCGTCTGATACAATCGGGTAAAATTACGGGAACAACAAATCCAAGCAAATCGAATTTAGAAATATGAAAAAGTATTTATCACAAATTAGTATCGCTCTATTTATTTTAAGCCTTTCGGTGATCGCATCCGCTCAGGATTTTAAAAAAGACTTTACAGTTTATACAGGCGGAACGATCGAGGTTATAAATTTATCTGGAAAGGTTGATATTCAAACCGACGACGAAATCGAGAATGAAGTTTATCTGGAAGTAAAGGCTGAAAAAGGTTTTAGCGAAGAAAATATAAAGGCGGAATCAACCGGCAAAAAAGTTTCCATAGAAATTCTCAATGAAAATACGAGCAACAGAATTGATGTCAAACTCCGTGTGCCGAGCCGTGTGAAGGTAAAGATCGAAACGAATGAAGGTGAAATTCGTCTGGTCGGAAGTTTCGCGGAAGCCGGGGCTGAAACCGGAACAGGCACGATCTACGCCGATGTTCCGCTTAATGATTTAAAATATAATTTTACGTGGACGGCTTCGCATCCGCGTGTTATCAGCGATGTTGAACTCGAAGAAATCAAGGAAAAGGCGGCGGGAAGATTCGTTATCAACGGTAAGATTCTTAACGAGGAGAAAAATAAGAAAGCCGATGAATTAGCCGAAAATGATAAAGAAGATTCATCATCTGACGAAAATTCCGAACAAAGAAGTAAAAAAAAGAAAGATAAAAAATCCAAAGATAAAGGACAAGTTAAACTGGATTTTTCCACCGCACGCGGAATCGTTCTGCTCAATGTCGCACCCGAAGAAGTGCCGACAAATTTACGGGAAAGACCGCTGACCAAAGCCGCCAAAGCAATTATCCGCAGCGGCGACGTGCTTTTAATGGAAGCGATCAGGCGTGCAACGCCGAAATATTTCGGCGAATATGCCAGAACTTTGCCGCCACGACGCGAAACTCCGACTTTAGGTCAAGCGGACAAAAGAAGCAACATTGAGGCAAGTGTTAAAAAAGTTACGGTTCGCGTAATAGATATTAATAATCGGGCTATTCCGAATCTTGAAAAAGGCGATTTTTTATTGACCGAACGCGGCGAGGAACGGGAAATTTTATCGGTTGAGCCGACCAACGCACCTTTTAATCTCGTTCTGCTTTTGGACGTTTCGGGAAGTATCGAAAATTATGTGGATTTCATACGCAAAGCCGCCCGCAATTTCATAAATACGACCAGTCCGCAGGACAACGTGGCGATCGTGCTTTTTAACGAAGATGTTCAGACACTTTCCGTTTTTACAAAAGACCGAAATAAACTTTCCGAAAGTCTGGACACATTCGACGCAGGCGGCGGAACGGCTTATTACGATTCACTCGCCTACACTTTAACCGACATAATCCGCCCGCTAAAAGGTGATAGAACCGCCATTGTTATCTTGTCCGACGGCGACGATAACCGTTCATTTCTGCCGTTCAAATCTTTGCTCGGTTCGATTCAGGAAAGCGGTGCGTTGATCTATCCGCTCTATGTTCCAACTGATTTGGTAGCTGCATCCGCTTCAAGAAACCCGAGCGAAACGGTTGATCCTCTGCGAAGTCGTTATATATCTTTAACTTCAAAAGCCAACGAAGAAGGCGAAACTTTAGCTCAAATTTCCGGCGGAGTTTATTACCCGATCTCGCGTCTGTCCGAACTCCAGAAAGCCTACGACGACATCGTTGCCCAACTCCGCACGGCTTACACGATCACATACCGCTCAAAATTAAACGAAGGAAGCGGAAACGGTGCATCGCCAAAATTAAACGTCAAGGTCAGACGCGACAACACTTTCGTAAAACTCGGCTCGGTCGTTGCCGTCGGAAATAAGGAAGTTTCAGAAGTTGTAAAAAAAAAGAATTAACCGCAAATGACGCAGGGGAAGAAAGTAATTCAGGTGAAAATAGATCATTAAATTCATTCACAAAAATAAACCTTCAAACAACTGTTTCAAATTCTTCCCTTATTTCTTCCTTTGCGACTTTGCGGGAAATCTCTCTAAATCAACTCCCTGAAATCACAGGCGAAATCTCGGAAATTAAATACAAACAATTCCTCGCCGACAAATTCCGCACATATAAATCCGCACATTTCGACATAAACAAAACCGAAGGTGCTTTTTTGTTTGAAAAAGACGATCAAAAAATCGCCGTCAGCCGCTGGATTTCGCCGAAAAGAACCCGTTCATATCCTTACGAAAGAGTTTACGACACGCTCGCTCACACGGGCAAAAAAGTTGCGATCATCCCCGTCGTCAAAGACGAAGGACTCGGCGGGGACAGAGATTTTATTCAATGGGACACGATCTCGCTGTTAAGCCTTTTAGATGTTCACGTTGTTTTAGCTTATTACGACAATGCAGAAAAAAATCCGAAGCTGAAAGATAAGATCACCAGCCAAAAATTCGATAATGAATTCATCAAAGTAAAACTCGATGAAATAACAAATTTCAAAGGAAATTCACGCGAATGGAATGAACGGGAATCAAAAAACTTAAAAAATATATTTGAAAAAGCCAAACTCGCCTACCGGGAAATCGCCAAAAAAACCGCAACATATCTACACGACGAAGCCGCACTCGACGAATTGATAAAATACGCCGAAACGCCACAACGATTTATCGGCTATTCCCGCCGAAAATCCCGCAACGCTCAAACGAGAGAATTTTTAACGATCCAGCCAAACGAAGCGTTATCAACACTTTCCAAAGGAAAAATAACTATAACCAACTCACTTTTCGGCAAATATTATTTCACTGTTGATGAAACGCTCATCGAACCGAAAATGCTTTCATTAATTGAGGCAAAACATTCCAGCCGGACAGTTTTGCCGAGCAAAAACGACATCAAAGACGGTTTGATAAAAATGATGCTTTACACAAATCTGCACAATGTAAAATTCGGCGAAAAATCGGTAAATTTCAAAGTCAAGATCCGTCTGACTTCAAGTAAACTCAAAGGTTCGATAAATTCGGACGCAGAGGTTGACGAACTCAACAAATTTTTTGAAGTAAATCTGATAAACTTAAAGCAAAAGCAGTTTATCCAAATACTTTTTGAAGAAGCAAAAGCAAATAATTTCACAATAATTTTAGAAAAAGGCGAAACATCAAAATAAATGAATATTAAGGCGCAAATAATCGAAGGAATTAAGTATAAATCCTTCCTGCTTCCGAAACTTTCCGAAGTAGAATTTGAAAATTTTGACATAAATCTTTCAAAATCATCGAGCATTATCAAATTGAATCAAAACCGTTTTGCCGTCAGTAAATGGGTTTCGCCAAAACGCACACGCTCTTATCCTTACGAGCGAGTTTATAATACTTTGACCTCTTCAAAACGAATTACGGTCATTCCCGTTGTCAAAGATGAAGGACTCAAAGGCGACAGGGATTTTTTGCAATGGGATACGGTTTCGTTGATGAGTTTACTGGATGTTTATGTGATTTTGGCTTACTACAACAAAGCGGAAAAACATCAAACACGAGCGAACAAAATTACAAATCAGCAGTTTGATAATAAATTTGTGAAACATAAAATTAGGGAAATAAGCGAATATCACAGTTCTGCTTTGCATTGGAATCTGAAAGAGTTGACAAATATTTCTGCCGTTTTGCAGCGAATTCAAAAATCGCACGTAGAAATCTCGAAAGCAACGGGAGTTCAGTTTCACAGCAAAAAAGGACTTGAAAATTTCATAAATAAAATCTCCGATAATTTAAAAGGTTTTATGGAAAGTTCAAGATTAAAGTCCGAATCCGCACAGTCAAGAGAATTCGTAACAATTCAGCCGAAAGAAATTCTTTTAACGGCGACAAAAGCGAAAATTACGATTACAAATTATCTCGGCGGTAAATATTTCCTTACTGTTGACGAAACTGTAATTAAAGAAGATAAAATTTTCTTAATTGAATCAAAACATACGAAAAGTGCAAAATTGCCGAGCGTCGGCGACATCAAAGACGGATTACTGAAAATGATGTTATATACTAATTTGGAAGAAGTCAGCGTTGATGATTTGCCGATGAAAAGTTTTCCTGTTTTGTTATTAACATCGGGAAAGATCACCGGAGTAATTGAATCAAATTCAACATCGAAAGATTTCAGCAAATTTTGCAGTAAGTAAAAGGAATTAAATAACCTGACCCACCAAATAAATTTAATTCTTAATCGGTGAAACCGATGATATATTTGTAGCCCACAACGCAAGTTGTGGGAAAAGATAATCACCGGATAAAGCCATTGAAGATGGCGACATA